>JBKOWU010000039.1:0-16184 GCA_046724555.1 Thermoproteota archaeon
TTAACCAATACTGGTAATGGGCAAGCCATTCATCTGCATATGCTTTGTTTAGATCCTGAATGACATCAGTAATGTTAGCTTTTACTATTTCTCTAGTTTTTCTACCCAATTTCTTATATCACTATCCTGCAACACTACATGAGAGTTATGTTAAATAAGGATTACACTATCATTTAATTTTTGATAAGTGAATATGTGAAAAATTCAAATGACAAACAGCCTTCCAATCTAAAAGAGATAAGATATCCATGAAACAATGAAAATGTTTTTCGTTCTACTGTCAGTTATTCATATCTGATGCTTGTATTATGTTACACTTTACTCTAGTTCCGATAATATTCATAGCTATCACTTATACATTATCGACACTTCTAAATGAAAGTCAAAAGCGAATGCTTTTATGATGTAGCAGCAGTTTTCCAGAAGCTAACTGACAGAAAAACTAATACGTGTCGGTTTTAGTTTAGTTTTATCAGTTCTAATTAATTTGCACCGATAAGCATTGCCAGTACTGCATTATAGCTCTAATACTCAACATATGCATATTTAGATAAATGATACTGTATATTACCAGATAATGCTACTCATCAGTTGAATCAATAATATATGTCACTGTATCATTCACTACAGTCAGTAATAAGGAGAAATCCATAGTTGGCATGATGGACCTTGGAAGCCCAAGGATTTTTGTTACCTATGGAAAGATAGATTTGGTCCATCATTACGATAGAGTCAATAATCTGTATATAAATAATGCGGTCATTCGTCTATTACTATTAGTGTCACCGCTACGCATAGAGGTGTTTAATTGAGCCCCGTCCTCGGCTAAGTCAAATAAAGAACATCTAAACTTGTGCAACTGAATGTCAGGTGTAGTAAAGCATTCTAAATCCGCAGAAGAAATAACGCTTGGATGTACTTGTAAACTATTTATTCTTAGATTCGTTGTCACGTCTGAATTTTATTGAACGTTCGTTTAGCTGTTCCCACATGTATCCTTTCTCTTGTAGATATTGTGTTATATCTCCATTGTATCCTGTTACGCCTTCTAGATTACCGATTTCACTATTTGTGTAATTACTGTCGTGAGTCTCACCAGGATCATGATTATTAATTGTTATATTTCCACCCAAGTATCTGGCAATACCAGCAGCATAATCTATTCTCCAAAGCTCTTTATTTAGATTCACTCTGATGTGTTCCACTATTTCTTCCATTATATGATAAAGGTGAATTCATAAATCCACTTATTAAAGTTGCATTGAAAGTCTAAAATCGATATCATTTAATTTATATCAGTAATTCACAAAGCGTAGTGAACTATAGGTCGTTATGGGTTTACAAAGAGAGCTTTTGCCATATCAACTGAATTTTGCGTCATACGTATATCATTTTACCATAAAACTAGGTTGGGTCTTTGATTTTTCTTCATTTATATTGCAAATAAAGCCCGAGATACAATTGCATAAAATAAAATGTTGTTTGATTGATACGCCTTAATTTGTATCCTTAATTTTCACTAGGTATCATAAAATGCAATCTATTATTAAGTTGCAAACTATGACATAACTGACCAGCAAAACCCACCATTAAGGTATGATTTTGCTTACCAAAAATATTGATGGCACTTACCAAATACTAATACAGTAATCGACTACACATGAGTATAGTACATGGTCAGAAATGATAAAAGAGTAGTATTATCTATCAATTTAATATATAAAGTCATGTATTAAAGCGCCTAGGTGACTGCAGAGGTTGTGGATTCTTTAACTTCTATGGGAGATAGAACATGACCCTCTTCTTCGAGTCTTTTTCTTACAGAAGAATACATTTGAATTGCTTGATCTATTACCTCTTGTTGACTATTACCAAGCACATGAACTGTCACACGGGCGCCTTTCGCAGATTACTCAATTTTGACACTGTGTGAAAATTGAGATGGAAATTCTATTTGTTCCTGTCCATTCATGGATTTAATATTCTATAATGTTCTTTACTCTAATTTAGTTTTTCACTGTAAATTGACCAGAATTGAAAGTGCTTTAATCTTGGTAGTTGGTCATCTAAACTTAACGACTATAAATATATATTTATACCTACAGTCTCAAATTAATTGAATCTAATGTTGCTGTCACTGACGACGCCATTTGGGCTTAAGTTCTCAAAACAAATGGCAAAGATCTAATAAAATCACATACACATATACCATTGTGCAAGTAAAATGAGTGTCATAATACATCATTGTTGGTACTATTAACTGCTGGAAATTGTGATTATGACATCAATAGGCTTATTCCAGTAAAGTAACCTTAACACTCTTACCAAGCCATTCCTTGGGAACAAAAACATGAGCACCATTACCTGATTGACTAACAACAGTTTCTATTTCCTGAATTTTGCGCTTGGCTTTACGACTCAACTTTACTTGTATAATGTCTACACAGAGTGTATATAAACATTATATAGAATTCCAACATAAAAGCTATATACTGGGTATATACTAAGTATATACATGAATAGAACACAACAAATAAAGCAAATTCTCAGGCTGAAACGAGAAGATAAAGCACTTCAGCTATTCCAAGCCGGAGCAGTCAGCAAAATAAGCGACGACTTGTATCATGTGAAAAGTCAGAAAGACCCAAGCATAGAATATGAAGTAATTCCATCAATGAATGTCTGTACATGCATTGACTTTGAAAGAAATGGATTGCCATGTAAGCATGTAATTGCTACGCAGTTATTCAGAACAAGCCAACTAGCAGCGACTTTAACGGCTGCAAAGATTCAAGCACTAAACAAAATAGGGATAGTACAATGAGCAAAGCATCGTTTCGTGAGCCTTAAGGCTTCAACTTACGCCTTCAGCGCCAGTGTGAGCAGGTAGTCTTGTCTTATCAAATTCTCATGCATATAAGGTGCAACGGCTTGTATAAAGTCATGTTCTAATGCCTCGACCTTGCTAGTACCCTTTCCTCCAAGTGCTTGGATGGCACGTATCAAGGGTCCATATTTTGTACTAAACAATTGCCAAAAATGGTTTGGGCTCAATACAGGAAAGTATACAGCACCTCGCTCGAAGTGAAGGTCCTTGACGTTGCTGCCGAGACGCTCCTGTACTGTCTGTGGAATTCCCCATTGCATAGGCGAAGGAGGGCCCCCAGGAGGAGGAGGGACATGCTTTACGATAGCCGCGAAGAATCTTCCTACATTATGTTCAGGAGGCCAAGTTGTAAATGCGATGCGGCCCCCTTTTTTAGTGACTCTGATGAGCTCTTTTGTAGCATCCTCTGGACGAGGGGTAAACATATGTCCTAGACTTGATAACACTATGTCAAATGAATTATCAGGAAAGGGAAGATCTTCAGCATCACCATGTTTCCACTCAATCCCTTCCGTTACCCCGGCAAGGGCTGCTTCTTCCTTCGCGCGTTCCAAAAGTTCGGGTGTGAGGTCTATCCCAATTACTTTCGCCCCTGCTCTGCATGCAGTGATGGCCGTAATGCCAGTACCACATGCTACGTCGAGCACATGTTCACCACGACTAACACCAGCGGCGCGTACTAAGTGAGCAGACATAGGAGAAAGGAAGGTTGCTATGTCGTTATAAGAACCCAAGGCCCAAGTTGCCTTCGCTTTCTCCTTTAGATCTGCAACGGGGTCGCTCAAATCAAATCTAGAAAGCCCTGCCCAGTAATAAGGCTTATGTACTATGGGATGAAATTGCTATATTTTAGGCCACGCGAAGCCCTTAATAAAAGCAAACTTTGTAGGTGTGCCGCATCCTACGCCAAGGATCGAAGCTTCTGGTATAGATTTTAATTCTTTTGAATCATATCCTACTAGTTCAGCGACTTGTTCTGGTGATTGTGATTGTTATAGAACTGTTTTATTGCTAATTCCCGTAAAGTACATGTTTATCTTTTGCCTGTCTTATCTAATCCTATAATCATTATCAGTTAGATGCTGTTAACGCATGTGCTGCTTTGTGGATGTAGGTGGGAATGATAGAAGTAGCAGGTCAGGGGAAAAGCCACGCCATGATGACGACAATGATAATAATAATGTTGGTTGACTATACTAAGGGGTAATTACGTCGCGTGTGTATGTATGTATGATTGGCGTGTGAAGCCTTTCCTGCCTGCTCACTAATAGGTTATTTCCTCTATTGGATAAAAACTGCTGGCGTAGTGATGATTAACTTATGACTTTATGCTATTTGTTATGCTAGCTAGCGCGTGTAGCAACGTGAATATACGTTCGGTCATTTGATTGTAATATCTGGCGTTGTCTTTTCTATCATTATACTTCGTTAGTACTACTTATCTGGTTAGTACGTTTATCGTCGTGGAGTTGGAACGCCTTGTATATATGATACGTAACTACCACTTTTACGCTTCCAACCAGCAAAAATTCTACATTTTCTCTCTCTTCTTTATCAATACGTGATGCTTCTGTATCCACTACGTAGGGGTGTATACCTAGCATTTGAGATATTTCTTGTCTGTTATATCCATATTCTAGATATGATTTTATTTTTGCAGTACGTGCTAGTATCATCTTCTTTTGTTGTTCTTCTTGTGCTGCTACAGCTGCAACCCTAGCTCTTATCATATCGGTTGGATCATTACATGCTTCTGCTTCTTCCCTGTTTTTCCTGAGCATTTGGTCAAGTTCTATTATACCTTTTCTTCTTATTATTCTATCTACGTGGTTACTTGATGTCAAATAACATATGAATAATCTCCCTCTCCATCTTTCATAAAACTGCCTCTGACTTCAACATCATATGGGTATAAGATATGCACTAATTCATAGACGTGCATATGCATACAGGTTAGTGATTCAATTACAGGCGTTTTAATGAGTTTAGAGATGAATAAAGGTTTGTCATTTGCAAGCTAAGCGAAGAAATGCAAAGATAAAAAGTCAGTGTATTACATTTCCCCTACGTTTCTTTAAAGATTGTAGAAGTATATAGAATTATTGATTGTAGCAGATCGTATTACCTATTCTCTAGATTGTTTTAAAACCTAATTTATCAAGTGTGGTATGTATTGATCAGGCCTTTCTTCCTAGATGTCTCTATGTATGGCATATTGATAAATCATACGGTGTTCACCTTAACTATAAAGAAGAAATGGTACTGTGATATTCAATGTAATATAACATAATGTTGCTTCTATAATGGGAAGATGGTTGACTAAACTAACTTATTACTGTGTTTGTAGTTTATAATGAAATCGAGATAATGCCAGAAGACCGTGAGCCACAAGTAAACGCGCCAATGTATTAGTTATAATCTACTTTTGATTTTACAATTTTTATAAGATTGCGCATTTCAACAGGCTTTGTAACAAAGCAATCAAACTCTTCTAAATTTGGGAATAATCTTTTAAAGTCATTTATAGACTCTTCATATGCAGTTATAAAACATACCTGAGCTTTATCGTCTATGTCTTTGATTTTCTGATACAATTCAAATCCGTTCATAGTAGGCATTCGGATATCTAAAAGTAATAAATCATAAAGGCCAGCTTTGTAATTTGATAATGCAGATAAAGGGTCATTGAATACATCTACAATAAATCCATTATCCTGTAAAGCGATAGTAAATAGTCTCGCGATAACTTGTTCATCGTCTACTATCATTATCCTATGTTGTGCGTTAGAACCCGTGCTGTCCTTATTCTTTATTTCATGTGCAGCACTTATTATTAACTTGGCAACATATTCATCAATTCCAAGAATTTGAGCCAAATTATTAGGTTGCATAATTAAAAGTGAGTCTAACTTAAAGCCGTATCTAACTAATGCATCTTTTAATCCTTCTGCTATATCTAAATGATTGATGACATTATCCTCATCATCATAAGCTTCAATGGTCAGTGATCGTGTTAGATTGTGTAGGGAATCAGGAGTAGAAGGAGATAGAAAAGTATCTACTTCATTTCTTCTAGAAGTAATACCCATCAATTATAAGTATATCATATATTATTTAATAATTAGCGTGACTGAGATAGATTGGAATGAATTGATAAAATTAAAAAAGTCAGTCATGGCTTGCGACAAGCACTTTTGTGGAAACGTGATAGCACAATATCATGATAATATAATAATTATAGAAGGCACTACTATAAAATCGCATGAATATATCGTGCCAAAATCAAAAGTAGATCATTATGATGGGAATGATCTTTATCTCAATATTACTCGTGATGATATAATTCTAAATTTTGATTTCTGAGCTTCAGAATAACAACTTAAATAGATATTAGTCTATCTTTAATCCAATCTGATACTTTTCTTTCTTTCTGTATTGCTACGATTGCTACTTAGTTCAATCTATGTTTTTGTAGTTCAATAGTAGTCAATATGATCACAGCTATCTTCAAAATGATAGAACTTCAAAGCTAATCTAAATGCATCTAATATGTCATTATATGAGGTCGCATCCTTATCTAAAATACCGTCATTATCCACAGTAGTTCTTAATGCTGTTATTAGTTTGTCAAACCTGTCAGGATTAATAGCAATTTTTCCAGGGTCCTGCTCCATTATCATCTTGCAATGACCTAGCATTCCCTTGTGCTCTTTATTGAAATTTAACAAAACAATTCTTTGTGTTGGGTTTTATTCTTTAATTGTAGTACAAGCTGCATATGTCAAATCAATTGTATATATAAACAGTCAACATTAGTGTTGATGATTATATGCATATAGACGATACATTTGCAAAAGAGCATATAGACAGATGGACCAAAGCATGGAACGAGCACAATATAAAACAAGTTCTTTCTCTTTATTCTGATAATATATCATTCTCTAGTCCTAAAATAAAATCAGTATATCCTAACAGGACTTCAATAATAACAAACAAGAAGGATTTGGAAGGATATTTTTGCGCGGGTTTAAAGAAATTCCCAATGTTATATTTCACACCAACAGACTATTTCTTGAAAAATCGAAAAGTAATATTTGAATATAATGCAACCCCTAATGACAGTATACAATGGTCCGTAATTGAGAAGTTTGAATTTAACAATGACGGGCTGATCGAAAGATCAAGTGTGTATTATGGCAAGGAAGATCCTATAATGAAATTTTAGCCAAACAAAGAAGATAATCAAAGATGGTGTGGACCCCTGCAGCAAATTCATTAATGATAGCAGAAAAAATCCATGGAGCATCAATTGTACAGATCAAAGGAGCTGGGCATGGCTTGATGTATCAATTTCCATATAAATTTAGTAAAGTGGTATCGATGTTTTTGCATATAGCTAGTTAGATAGAGACGATGTAATTGGAAAAATCAAGAATATCAAAAGCATCAGGTTATGCGCAAGTAAATGGACTCAACTTGTATTATGAAATACATGGGAAGGGCACTATGCCCTTAGTGTTGATACATGGCGGCGGATCGACAATTGAAGCAACTTTTGGCAATATAATACCACTTCTTTCAAGTCATGCAAAAGTGATTGCTGTTGAGCTACAGGCCCATGGTCACACAGGCGATAGAGATACTCCTGAATCCTTTGAGCAGGATGCTGACGACGTATTACTTGATTAAATATCTTAAAGTAGATAAGGCTAATTTTTTAGGCTTTAGCAATGGCGGAACAACTACTATACAAATTGCAATCAGACACTATAGTATTATTAACAAAATAGTTGTTGTTTCGGCAAATTATAAAAGAGATGGACTAATATCTGGTTTCTTTGAGGACTTGAAAAATGCCACGCTAGATAATATGCCAGCACCACTAAAAACAGCTTATTTAAAAGTGGATCCTAAGAAAAACAATTTACAGGTAATGTTTGATAAGGATAGAGAGAGAATGTTAACTTTTAAGACTTGTCTGATGATGATATGCGATCTATAAAAGCACCTACATTGCTCACACTTGATACCTGATGCACGATTGGCGATATTGCCTGGTACTCATGGCTCATTTATAGGTGACGTATGTACTGTAAAGAAAGGCAGCAAATTGCCTGAGATAACAGCTGCTCTGATTGAAGAATTTTTAAATGAATAGACCTCATCTGCATCAATATCAATCTGTATCAATGATAACGTGAGCGAAACTTTGGGCATTGAAGAATTATTTAATGCGGTATAGAAAGTCAATTTCTCTTTGGCTGATAATGAAGCTCAACTATTCCGCAGTCAAAAGGCGTAGACTTTATCATGGTGAATTTTTGGATTTTATTTATATCTTTGAATATTGCCATGCCGCTTCCAATCACAACAGGATTGACGAACAAATGAAATTCGTCAATCAGTCCTGCTTTAATCAAGGAAGAATCAAACATAGCACCACCATACGTGACGATATCTTTACCACTTTCATTCTTTAGCTTCATGATTTCATCTGTAAGGTCACTTGTTGCAAGAGTAGTATTTACCCATTGCGATTTTTTTAGTGTTTTTGTAAAAACAACTTTCGGTATTTCCATCAACTTTTTGGCAAGCTCATAAAAGGGGTCATCAGGCTTGGTCATCATTATATCTGACCAATATGAAACAAACCATCTGTCATTTTTCGGCCTAAAATAATTGTGTCAACAGATTCAGTTAATGCGATTTTTGAGTTTGTCATCATCCCAGTTCCGAACAATCCAGTCCATCTCACCGTTAGGCCTTGCAATATAACCATCTACTGACATTTGTACCTGTAGTTTTAGTTTTCTCAATGCCTTATATTACCCCGCATATGCCTTTTGCAGGCTTTGTATATCGATTTTCTTCATTTGAATTAATGCCTTCATGACTTTTTCTGATTTCTCTGCATCTTTGTCTTGCATCATTTCACCCAAGATATTAGGAACAATTTGCCATGAAATACCAAATTTATCTTTTAACCAGCCGCACTGCTCTTGTTCTCCTCCTTCAGAGAGCTTTTCCCACAGATTATCTATTTCTTGTTGTGTTTCACAGCTTACTAAAAATGATATTGCTGGCGAGAATTTGAAAATAGGGCCTCCATTTAATGCCATAAATTGCTGCCCTTCAAGCTCAAACCTTACAGTCATTACAGTTCCCTTCGGTCTTCCAGATACTTCTGCAGCTGACTCTTCGTAATGGGCGATATCTATGACTCTTGAGTTTTTGAAAATAGAGGTATAAAATTTTGCCGCTTCTTCGGCATTATCTTCAAACCATAAATGAGGAGTGATTTTTTGTGTACTCATTTCTGTTTCAGTTGGTTCGCTCATGCGCAGTAGTATTCAAAGTATAGTTAATAAATACACAAGAGATCAAAATTATAGTAGTTGCAACAATGAAGTTATTGTATAATTCTCTGATGTCCCATTGATATTTAACAATTAGAGAAGTTCAGAAATTAATTCCCTAGATTGTATCTAGCTAAAGCTTACAGGGTGATTGACCTTAATCAGTTTTCTTCAAAATGATAGAACTTCAATGCTAATCTAAAAGCATCAAATATATCATTATAGGATGTTGATTCTTTATCCAACATTCCATCATTATCTACTGCAGTTCTTAAGGCAGCAATTAGTGCTTACTGCCATTGGGAGATTATCATCGTAGTAGTTTACGACCTAAATTAAAGCTAATAGGCTGACCCTAATCAGTTCTCTCTTGAAAGTGGTAGAACTTCAAAGCTAATCTAAAAAACCCTATGGGTACTGTCGTTAACTGAAAAAATGGAATCGTACAATATTTTTTCATAATCAAACATTGCTTTTTTCATCCCTTCTTTAGTAGGTACTCCAATAATGTGGTTAAAGCAGCAATCTCCATTTGTTTTG
Organism: Thermoproteota archaeon; assembly: GCA_046724555.1. Lineage (GTDB taxonomy): Archaea > Thermoproteota > Nitrososphaeria > Nitrososphaerales > Nitrososphaeraceae > JAFAQB01. The sequence goes on from JBKOWU010000039.1 coordinate 9,784, forward strand.
ATATCTTCTTCTTTATGTTCTTCAATATTCCATATCTAAAAGGGTTTATTCTGGAGTCTTTCAAACAATCTGGACTGTTGCTCTATTACTTCTAAAGTTACTCTTTTCTTTAGGTCTTTGAAGGCCACTTGATTCATAATTTATTATAATGTAATAGCTTTAGCCTTTTCTACTCAATTCGAAGGCCTTTTTCTCCTAGTGCAACTTAGCTTTTATGAATGTTGCCAAATTTAAACTCATGACTATTCTTTACTGCATTTATAAATATTTGTAACTTCTTCAAAGTTTCTGAATGAAGATGATGTTCAATACCCTCTGCGTCAGTGTTTGCAACATTTTCATCAACACCTATCATTTTCAGGAATTCCACCAATAAACTGTGCTTCTCACGAATACTTTCTGCCATGGCAATACCCTCTTGTGTAAGACTAATTCCTCTATACCGTTCATAATGTAGATATTTGCTTTCGTCTAGCCGCTGCAGCATCTTCGTTACACTTGGAGAACTTACATTAAGAGATTCAGAAATGTCTACAACTGTAGCATAACCTTTCTGCTGTATGAGCTCATAAATAACTTCCAAATAGTCTTCCATCCTATCTGTATGTAGTTGTTGGTGTACCTCTTGCACTCCATCTTTTTTGGTATGAACATTACGAATAGACTTGAGGCGGTTTTCACTGATACTCGGGTCGGCTTTTGATATCTTTAACAATATTCCTTTGCCTTACACATTTACGTTTGCTCTATTTATGTATTGCTAATTTTCTTAGCCAAGACTAACTTTTATAAGTATGGCTAGATTCATTTATACTAGATGTTTGGCCCAAAGCGTCTCTTGCAAAGAAAGGATTATGTGATTAAGCTTATCCTATACACTGGGCCAGCCCTTCTAGTAAGCATGGCATATATGGATCCTGGAAATTATGGCACCGATATTCAGGCAGGCGCATCACTTAATTATAGCCTTCTTTGGGTAGTTTGGCTCTCAAGTGGAATGGCCATGCTACTTCAGTACTTGTCTGGAAAGATTGGTATCGCTACAGGATTATCATTACCAGAACTAATCAGGGAGAAACTCAGAAAGAAAATGTATATTATCCCTTATTGGTTGGCTGCTGAAGCAGCCGCAGCAGCCACAGACTTGGCTGAATATCTGGGCACGGTTATAGCTCTTAATTTGCTGTTTGGAATACCCATGATCTATGCAGCTATATTTGGAGCACTGGATGTAATTATAATTTTGACACTGGCTACACAAGGCAGATTTTACATTATTGAAAGACTATTCGCACTTTTTGTTTCGGTAATAAGTTTTGGATATCTATATGAAATATTCATCGTAAAACCAGACCCCTCTGCAATTTTATATCATTCTGTTGTTCCGTCACTTGCTGGTAATAATGCTATACTCCTCGCTGTAGGAGTAATAGGAGCTACTGTCATGCCCCATGCACTTTTTGTACATTCTTGGCTAACCAAAAATAAGGCTCAAAATAAGTCTCTGGAAGAAAGAAGGAAAATGCGCAAATTTCATTTAATAGAAAATATTGTTTTATTAACAGTTGCAGGCACGGTGAATGCAGCCATAATGATTATGGCTGCTGCTGCATTTAACCCAACTAATCCAAACGTAGCTTCAATATCTGAGGCTTACAAAACTCTTGTACCTCTGTTTGGTGCAACTGCTGGGGTGGTCTTCTTAGTTACTCTTCTCTCATCAGGTATCGCATCATCAGTTGTTGGAACGCTTGCAGGTCAGGCTATAATGGAGGGATTATTAGGAAAGAAAGTCAACGTTTGGCTGAGGAGATTTGTAACTCGTTTTGTCAACGTTATCCCTACTACGATAGCAATACTTTTAGGCCTTGATCCTCTTAACATTTTGGTATACAGTCAAGTTATACTCAGTCTCATGATACCACTTCCAATGATACCTCTTGTGATTCTTGCTAGGAACAAAACATTGATGGGTGAATTTGTTAACAGAAACATTACCACAGTGCTTTCTATGGTCTTTGTAGGAATAATACTCATGTTCAACTCATATTTGTTACTTAACCTAAAATAATATGCCTTGTTATGAGCCTCTATTTTGCATGCGGTTGATTAAATGAAATCATGTTTGTTTGTTTTAACAGATCCAACTGATCCACAACATCCCAATGTTCTACAATTTTGCAATTCTCTATCCTATATAGATCAGCAGATCTGATTTTTACCGGTTTGTTTGTAGGTAGTATCTCTTCAAATTGTCCTTTTATGTATACCGGAAAAATTAAGAAATACTAGAACAAAATTATTTTCTGCAAGTATATGTCCTATGTTTACATGTAAATCAGGAAAGCCTGAAAGAAGTGCACCTAAGGACTTTTTGAACAATTCTGATGTTTTTCCTCTGCCATCAATTAGGTTTGCTGCATGACACTTCTCAACAGCTAAAAGCACTTCATTACTATTTTTGATATTTTATTACTACAGATATGTATGTTTATTTGATGACTGTATAAAACCAAAAAATTCCAATGAGCTGATATTTGTTAAAAAGTCAAATCAGTTTCAGAAAACCTGATTTATTGTCGTTTCTCCTGTTTCCACTTCCTGCTCCTCTTCTAGCTGATCTTTTTCTTCATCATAATCAGGTTCCCTTGATTCTTTATCATCTTCGTTACTATTACTGGAAGGCGATTTTAATTTTCCATCAGATCTCATAGATACAAACCTGATGGCATCATCAACTACTGTGGCATTTGTAAGCAAGTCTAGCTTCATTGAGTAACATTCCTTTGCTAGAGACAATGCCTGTATCTTTTCTCTTTTATCTTCTGTATTAGCTGCTGTATTCCATGCTTCTTTTGTTATTGCATTTAATCTAACAAGACATTTCTCATATTCTTCTGGCAGCCGCTCGTCAATGTATCTTTTGATGTTGTCTTTTGCCTGCTGCTTAAGAAATGTTATATCTCTATTAATAGTAGGCTGACTTATTTGTAATATTCGCGATATCTCTGACTGGTTGTAGCCCTGACTTGATAGCTCTTGTACTTTTTTTCTACGCCATTCTAGACCGCTATTCATTGACAAGCTCAAATTATTCATATTCCATTCGTGAAAAAGAATGGTTATTCATATCCATGCATGTTATGCTTTGTGAAAGTCAGCTTTATGTATTTCCTAACTACTACTCATTAAGGTTGAATCATAAAGCTCTACAATTTACCAGCCATTTTTGAATTGTGTAGATCTATGCATATCTATGCATCATTACATTCCTCTTTCCAAATATTCACTTCCTTTGCAATGACACCAATATCATCCCCAAAGGTCCGGTCCCAACCGGCTGCATTCAGAACGTGTGATGTTATAGATCTAGGTTCATCTTCATCTAATCCTGCTGACAAACCAGAGAAAGGTACTACTGCTGCTGGATTGATATCTTGTTGATATTGTCTCTTGGTAGCAGCAAATGCATATGCAGAATCTACAAAGCTACTACTAATTATAACTATAAGAGAAGAAGCTAGGGCAACAGCAAAGACAGCAGCGATTGATCTCTTACTAAACATTACGTTCGATGACTATGATTACGTCATATTCTTTAAGAAGTATGAAGAAAAATAAGCCCTGTTAAACACTTGACATACTTATCAAACATACTTCCTATATATTCAACGATTCAATTCCATATTATTATTAATTATTCATAAAGAAAAATGTTGGGCTATTTGTTATTGATACTATTTCTGGAAATCAACATATCTATAGCAACTCTGTACAGAAATGCAAAGGGGCTTAGCTGTACTATACGTGGCAAACCATAATGTGATTAAAGCAGCAATCTCCATTTGTTTTGACGTCTTCTTGCTTATGCTCTTTAGTATTCCAAATCCAAAATGGTTTATCTCGCAGCCTTTCAAATTCTTTATTTGAATTATGCTCTTGCTGTGAGTGTTGAACTAGCTTTTGTAAGTCTTTGAATAGCACTTTCAATGAAGGATGATATATTATTAGATAAGAGTCATCTTTATTCTTTTGTCATTATTATGCTACTTCAAAATCAATCTGATCTCTATCCAGTGGCCAATTTACTTTAATTATATTCTTCTTCATGTTAGCAAATACTTAATGTATGTGCATATTATAGATAGTATATGCTATGAAATGGATGTTGCTGCTGTTGGTAACGACTATTATTACAATATCTGCTACTACTAGCATTACTCCACTACAACACTATTATCAAACAGCTCAAGCATTTCCATGTGTGGGACATAGTGCAAAAGAATATTGTATAGGATATCGTAATGGGGCAGTTCAGGCCAAAGGAGATTTCAAAACTGGACATGATCTGGATATAGACCAGCATCCATGTACACATAATAGTGCTTTGTACTGCAATGGATATAATAGAGGATATAATGATGAAGCAGACTTCCTAGGTTAGAGTTGAAATATCAAAAGTAATAAAAAGAGCCTAAATTTCTAGATATTTAACACCAATATTTGTAACTGCTGCAAAGCATGTGAAGTAAATTACACAGTTAGTGTTTATTTGTGTATATCAAGTGTTTGTCTGTCTGTATTCAGAGGGACCTTTGGTTCTCATTTATTTTATCAAAAATAATAAGATAACACTATTTGTATGCTAGGAAAAAAAAGATGCATCTATGTTTTATGGATAAGAATAGGATTTTTAGTATAATAATTATCTATAAAATTATATATGTGAAATTTAGCCATAGTCAGTCATACACTATATTCATACGAGGTCAAATATGCAAGATAAGAGCCAACGAAAAAATAATAAAATATCTCGTTTAGACTTTTTGAGATTGCTGGGAGCCGGGGCTATAGGCTATTTTGTATATCGCACTGGGTCTATCAATAGTTTATCTGGAAATGCTACAGCCACGACCGCAGGATCAATTGCAGGAATTCCTATGTCACAATCAGCAATACCAGCAACAGAGAGGGTAGATGAAGATGGTATACTTATGATGGCAACACCAAAGCCAGGTGGATATTCATATAGATTTAACCCAGCTGTATTCCCATCCAAAGATATAAGACTGGATGTGAGTGATACTGCAGGATTAGAGCTCAAGCAAGAAGGCGCTGTCAAATTCATTAAATTTTTGAGCCATAACCCTGGTAAAGGAGACGGAAGTAACACAGTACGTCTTCACGTATATACGGAAGACAGAAGTGATGATGATAAACAGAGATATACTTGGATAGACGGTGCGAAAGAGATGGGTTGGCTAACACATCCAAACGATCTTAAAAATGGTGAATGGACATTTATCTGTAGACCAAACAAGATCTTGGACAATACAAATGCTATATCAGCCAAGCTTGGCGGTGGCGAACATACTGCTGGAAGCCCAGAGAACGATCAGGCCTCCTGCTGGAATGTGAATTGGTATTATGATAGCTCTACAAAAAATGTAATTACTTTTGAATTTATTCATCCACATTATGAGCGTGGTCATGATGTCAAATTCTTTAATACATACAAGCCTTTTGGTGATAGATGGTTTGGCTGCAAAGTAGTAAGTATGGTAAGACCAGACCAAAGTGCACGTGATATTGTTACATACTTCAATGAAGATCCAATTGATCTAGATACAGGTCAACCAAAGAATGATGGATGGAAAAAGTACTTTGAATTCACTCATACTGGTCATGGAACAAAATATGACATGGCGCATACGTGGGGAGGAGCTAAAAGTACATGGCGTAATGACCAGCTAACAAACATTGATGTTGCATATATGAATCACAGAGAGATAATTGCATTTGAGTAATAATAATGGTAATAGTAGTAGAAATAAGGTCTAGGCATCAAACTCTAAATTTTAAAAATTTTAAAAAACTGTTTGTTTACCACCTGTTACTGGTTGGTCATCCTTGTTGTTAGCAGTAGAGTCCAAGGCTAGTCCCTTTTGTCGTTGCTTATTTCTGATATAATTCAAGGCACTATCTATTGTAGTAGCATTAGACAATAATTCCAGCTTGACTAGATGTGTATCTTTGAATAGATCCATTGCCTGCAGCTTTTCTCTATTATCATGCGAATTTTACAAGATATCAAATGCACGCCTGATTATTTCGTCTAGTGCTGTAAGACATACCTGGTATTGTTCTGGTAAATGGTCGGTAGTATATTCTCTAATGGACTCTTTAGCCTGATTTCTTATGTATTGGATATCATAACTAATGGAAGCTCTTGATACTTGCAGTTCACGTGCTATTTCTCGATAGCTCAATCCTCTAGCCCTCATTTCTACTACTTTGGATCTACGCCATTCTAATTGGTCAGCTTTTGTGCTCAAAGTTCAGATTTTTCCTTCGTAAATATTATGCCGGTCAATTTTTAGCTTTATCGGGTAGAATATGAC
>JBKOWU010000002.1:0-2679 GCA_046724555.1 Thermoproteota archaeon
AATGCAGTGGCGTGAGAACCTGTTAAATAATAACAATTTAGCTTTACCACTTATTATGAAAACAACAAAAGCAGTAATCAAAGAGCAGTAACAAACTACGTCATGGAACTTGTATAATCGTGAAAAAGCAAGGAATGGATAGACAGACTTGCCATAGTAACTATAACAAGACAGCTAAGGCAAACGTACTGGTAACTGCAACAGGAAGCATTGTAGGCCAGGGAATTATCAAATGCTTGAAGCTAGCAAATGCATCAAATGATTCTCCTGTAACTTATAGAGTTATTGGTACGGATATGAGTGCTCAGGCTGCAGGTCTATATAGATGCGATATCGGAATTTTGGTACCATCAGCTTCATCTCCTGAGTATGTAGATTCTATTATTAAAGTTAGCAGAGAACAAACCGTTCATGCAATATATGTAGGATCTGACGTTGAACTAATTGTACTTGGTGAGGCAAAGGAAAGAATAGAACATGAGACTGGAGCAAAATTATTGACTAGTCCAATAGAAGTATTAATTATAGCCAGAGATAAATGGAAGACCTTTGAATTCTTAAATGCAAATAACTTACCAAGTGCTGCATCTTCTTTACCTGAAGATAATGAAAACTTCATTAAAGAATTCGGCTATCCCATAGTCGTAAAGCCTAGAGAAGGATATGGTTCAAAACTTTTTTTCGTAGCGAACAATAGAGACGAAATGGAATATGCAGTATCTAAAATTCAAAGAACAGGTTGGAATCCTATACTTCAGGAATATCTAAACGATGATGAGGCAGAGTTCACATCAGGCATTACAGTTGATAGATTTGGAAAATATACAATGTCTTCGATATCGATTCGAAAAATAGTAAAGAGTGGACAGACCTATAAAGCCTTTATTGATAACTTTGAAAGTATACGAAGATCAGCCGAGAAAGTTGCCCTAAAATTAGGTGCTAGGGGAGCCATTAATATCCAAGCAAAAATTCAAGGAAATGAACCAAAAGTATTTGAAATTAATCCACGTTTTTCAGCAACATGTCCTATCCGTTCTGCCGCAGGCATAAATGAACCAGATATTGTATTCCGTAATTCCGTTTTGGACGAGAATATTAAATTGGATGGGTATCGAAGACTAGTGTGTATGAGATATTGGAATGAGGTCTATGTTCAATATGCCACTTTTGAAAAAACCTCAAACCTAGGAAGAGTAGAGGACGAGAATAATTCATTTATAATTGATTATTTTTAGGATTCTATGGTATGTTCTGCTTAGCTGAGAAACGGCACTATATCACAAGATTTAAAAGGATAAAGAGACAACTTTAACTTACTTATGCCTAAGAAGCGAACTAGTCGAGGCAGGACTAAGGGCGGAAAAGGTAGTTCTGGCACAATACATTGCAGCCAATGCGGTGCAATGGTACCTCGCGATAAAGCTAAGAAGGTTACAGGTAGGATCACTTTGGTTGAGCCAACCCTTGCAAAAGAACTTAGATCCCAGGGAGCATACATAGCCCCGTCAACAGACGTAAAATTTTATTGTGTTTCATGTGCAGTACACCGGGGTATAGTCAAAGTGAGATCTGAATTAGAGAGGCGTATGGCTGGTAGACTTAGATGATACCCATTGAATATTTTATAACATTTTTAATGTTATGGTAATTCTCTGGATTAATGTTATCCCAGATATTACTGAAACTGCTATGACCGCCCATTGCATAATGCCTGCGAGCGGGACGAGTCCTATTATTGCAATTATTAGTAATCTCTCAGCTCGTTCTCCAATACCAATCCCTTTTAATTCGATGTTAAGTGATTCGGCTCTTGCTCTAACGTAGCTTACCATAAGAGAAAGTGATAATCCAATAATACATAGTAATGGATCAGCAAGACTACCAGCAGCTATACCTATAAATATAATGGCTTCCGCTAATTTATCAAGCGATGAATCAAGAAATGCCCCCTTTTTAGAAGATTGTCTTGTTACCCTTGCAACACTGCCGTCAATAATATCAAAAAAACCTGAAATTAAAAGGAGAATGCTACCACTAATAGAGGCATAAAACCAATGAAATCTTATGGTTGGTGTTAGTGCTGGCATTGCATACATCACTCCCGCTAGGATTGATGTTACTAAACTTATCATTGTCCAAAAATTTGCAGAGAAACCCAAAGAGGCAAAAACCAATCCTAGTCTAGACATTATAGGTTCTAATGAATTTCTGAATTTATTTAACAATCAATGACTTCTGGTTCTTTAGCTAAATTGTATTTATAAAATTTGCTGTCTACTTGCTATTTTTTCTTAATCTACTATGATGCAAGTACCTTGGTGCGAGATCAGTAGAAATGATTAAGCATCGCAGAATTCAATAAACTTACATAACATATATATATAACATATTTTATGTAAACTTCTACATAGAGCAAACATAAATTCACTAGGGAATAATTTATCTGCTTTTGTTTCTTAATTCTTTAATAACTATAACTCATGACTAATGTAAGATATTGTTAGCAGTAGATCGAAAACAACGTAGACATATGCGATTTAACAAAATACTAATTGTTGGACTTGGTCAATTAGGACTACCTGTAGCAAAATATGTTAAGGAGAAAGGATTTGACGATGTCTATGGATACGATATTAGCCCTAAAGCAATAGATCGTGCAGAAAAAACTGCAGGCAT
>JBKOWU010000227.1:0-2841 GCA_046724555.1 Thermoproteota archaeon
TAATCTATCTTTTAAAGCAACCATTTATCTGCTCAGCGTAGATCCATAGCGCTGTAATAGAAATGGACGACAAACCTTAATTCTTAGAAATGTATAGTCACTTATCATGACTAATGCTTTTCCAGAAGAAGATGGAGAGTATATACTTGTAAAAATAAGTTATGTGGGTTTTGCTGACCAGCTGGGATTAGAAGGCATAGTCATATTAAAGACGTTTGACGGAAAAGAATTTCCTATGCGTGCATTTTCTGGTGAAGTTGCCAGACATATTTCACGATTCAAAGAAGGTGACAAAAATACCATACCGACCATCTATAATTTAGTTGAAGAAATAGCAGTTATGCAAGATTTATTGCTCATGGAAGTTAGAGTGTATCAAAGCGGTTCTGTTTTACGGGCAAATTTATATTTTAAAGGTAGGAAAGAGCCATTGATATTAAGAAATTATCGTGCATCAGATTCAATTGCGCTAGCAGCTTATTATGACGTACCAATCAAAGTAAGGAAGAATTTATTTGAAGAAACAATCGAACAATGATAATAATATATCATGGCAGCAAATTAAGTTACTATTTCTGTAAGTCTCTGTTGTGCTATAGCATTTTTAACTTCAATTGCAATTCTTCTGCCAACGCCCATGGTATGACCGTAGTAATATTTTGTATACGGACTAGTAGTTGCCATGATTGGATTACCCGGAACTCTAAGTGATACATCATATACCACTAAATTCAAGTCTGGTGTAACAATACTCTGTAATGAAATCGGGCCTATGATTCCAGGAGGGTATTCTCTTTTTACTGCCATGGTGAATTTATCACCTATTTCAAACACTTTCTCAAGCAGCGATTCGCGTATGCTTGCTGGCGTATGCCCTACTTCAATATTTTGCAGATCAACATTATCACTAATTTCGAGCTGCTCTCTGGCAGGTAATGAAGTAGTGAAATCGTGTAGGTTAGTTTGCAATCTTCTTTCAATTCCTAGAAATTCTGTTTCGCTAGTTAGTGGAGTGTGAAAAAAGTTAAAGTTAAAGTAAGTTCCAATTATATATTCCTCGATAACTGCAGAATTGAGATCTTCTTCATTAATGAGTCCATCTTCAACCTTTAATTTTGCTTTCCTTTTATAATCTTCATACGAGGATACAATGAAAAATGCCCTTTCCAATTTTCGTTTTGCTTCTTGAACTTTGACTAGTGCTGGTCCATCAATATCAGACGGATTTTTGTAGATCCTTGGATATTTAATCTTTGCTTTCTCAAGTAAATAATACTGGTTTCTACTTGCAGTGCGCTCTTCTGCTCGCAATAACTGCCTATTTCCAAAGATAGGAATCTCAAAGTTATTTTCAATATTATCATAACCCAGATAAGCAGTAAGAGCGCGATTGGTAATCATAATCGTATTTAATTGATGCAATTTGTCTTGATTTTCTCTATCCACAATATCGGAGAACTTATCAAGCAAAATGATTTCATCTGCAAGCCGTTTAAATCGCTTATAAGGAAGTTCTCTTCCTCTTTGACATATACAAACAGTATTCATATTTTCATCTTTGGCGCCATCCATGATTTCTAAAGCAGAATGGCTCCCCAAGGTACCAATTGTAATGTTCTTGACGTCATATTGATTTTTGACAATATTTGAAACATGATATCTAGTGATCATTACTACTTCTTATCAAACTAGATCTTCTTCATAATATATAGAGGAGAGGAGTTATCCAACACAAAAATATTTCAAGGAAATAATTTTCGCATCGTTAAGCTTGACCCTTACTTCTGTTAATTTCTGTTTCAATAGAAGATCTGAGATCTTCGTCGTTCTTACTGGAATAATCAATTCCTAATGTATCAGCTATCGATTCAAGCTTTTCTCTGTCGACATTTGTTGTAGTATTATTTTGCTTAAGTTGTTGAATCTCTCTTCGTGCTTCAATTCTAGCCTTTTCGTATTCTGTAGATGCCTTACCAAATGATCTGGCTAGCTCAGGGATTTTCTTTACACCAAAAAAGAGTGCTGCAATAACTACTACGATAATTATTATTTCGGCTCCATTAACAATTCCCATTACGAGGCTAGTTAGTCCTAGCATTTGCATATATATCTAGGTAGGATTAATAATTTAAGTGTTGATTTCATATTTTAATAGAAGAATTTGTAAATCCTAAGATATTAGTACTCTTCTCCTCATCTTGTCTCTTCTTTCAATTGCCACCATCCCCAATAGATACAGTGTAATCATGGGCCCTGAAACAAACCACATAGTAATGCCACTACCATCAGGGGTTATTATAGCACCAAAGATTACCAAAACCAAAGCAGCGTATCTAAAGTTTTTTCTCCAAAATCGAGTATCAATTATATCAGTCAAAGCAATTGCATACATGATGATAGGAAGCTCAAAAGCAATTCCAAATCCAAGAAAAAATTGTAGTACAAATGAAATAAAGTCATTTATGTTGAGGAATGTTGCGACACCAATGGATTGGCCATACTTGTAAAGAAAACCAAGGGTAAATGGAATTACTACGATATATGAAAATACTATACCAGTGATGCATAGAGAAACTATGGGTAGAAATACATTAATTATTCCGATTTTTTTTGTCTGATTGCCAATAGCAGGAGAAATAAAGCCGAATATTTCCTTAATAATTATTGGTATTGAGCCTATAATACCAGTTAATAATGAAACATACACTTGAGCAAAAAATGCCTGTCCAGGTGCAGTTTGGATCAGGTCTACTTCTGGTGGAAGTAACGTCTTTTCCATAAAAGAGGTGATTTGTATAGCGATGTTATGGAATGGATCCGGATATGGGTAAAACAATTGTA
>JBKOWU010000286.1:0-9670 GCA_046724555.1 Thermoproteota archaeon
AAGATGGACTGTACAATCAATGCTGCCTCAGTCCAAGTTGAATTTATCTACAAAAGTATTTGCGTCCTCTGATATAATCGGGCAACCTGCTCTATTTACATTAGCTGTACAATACGTATCAGCTGGACAGTCAAAGACAGATTCTCTTAACCTTGGAGCATATATAACTGGCGATATTAAAATAAGGGTTTACGATGTTCGTATCAACAATATAGGCAATGTCCCAAACCTTGTTGGGAATTTATTAAATGAAGGAAATACAGTTGGATTATTTACAACCATACAAATCATAAATGACCAGCAGCCGCCGCACACACAAGGTAGTAATCAATCGTCATCATTAGAATCAGAAAGGTCATTGGCCGATTTTATGACAGCTCCTCCTCCTCCTCAATACCTAGGAGATCTTTCAGTAGATTCTCCTCTTCCATTTAGTATCCCACTTGTATCTAACGATAACACAATAATAACAGCCCCATCCGGCACCTATCGTGTGATTCTCAAAATTAGCTATAGCGACGACCTAAAAATTCCACATCAATTTATCGATAATAACCAAACAGTCAGCCTTGTAGCTTCATCACAGTCGCCAGACAGAGAACGTGGTGTAGGAGCAGGAGGTCTCGGGGTGTTTGGAGCAATTTTGGGCGGAGGCGTAATGGGAAGAAGCAGTAGCGGCATCAGCACTATTATCATATTAGCAGCTATAGCTGCTGCTATAGTTATAGCCACTTTGTATATTATTAGGAGGAAAAGATCTAGATCAAAGCTTCGCAAATTACAGGCAAGTAAAACTATGAGCGAAGATCCTTTTTTGGACAATGACACGTAGATATTTTTGAGAGGCTACATTAGAAAAAATGGTATTAGTATCATTACACAAGTATCAGCATCAAATCTGAAGTGTTAAATATCGTGTATAGATATTTTAAATATCTGGGGTCAAGGTTTTAATAGCAGCAAATGTAGAGCGCAGGTATAGTATCGAATGTTCATTATAAAGGAAAGGCAAAGATTATCGTCCGGCGTAATTGAAGCTGTCGCTTTATCATTCTTTTTGGCTGCAATAATAATTTTTGGCGATAAGAGTGTTACACAGGCATATCCGGAGAAGAAAACTACGATACCATTCTATATCCCTTTGTATGTAAATATCAATAGTGCTCTAAATCTTGAGAGTACTAGTAGCACTATTAATATTAGTAGTAATGACAGCAGCAACGATTTGTCGTCCAACCTTACTGGCGTACAACAAGTACTCGATCGTGGTAACAACACCAATACCAATGGCTCTTCTTACCTAACATACGAAGATAATGCTGATGGAATAAGCCTAATGTATCCCTCTAACTGGCAAAAGATAGAATATCCTTCACAAGCAATGAATTATGGACAAGGCCACAGAATAATTGTGAATTTTCTTGCACCTTTGGATCCCTCAGATCAGTGGCGAAGCTCAATTAACGTACAAGTATCAAACAGATCCGATCTCAAGAACATTGTACCGCAGAACGCCAACATTACTGCGATTAATCTTGCAGGTCATCCTGCTTTTAAATCAGAATATACAAGTACCGAAAGAATGTTTCTGAACAGAGATCTAACTAACTCGAACTTGATAAAGCTTAAGGTAATGCAAGTTTGGACCACTATAAGAGATAATACTTATGTGTTAACCTTTAATTCAGAGCCTTCAAAATATCAGCAATATTTACCGGTTATACAAAAAATCCTCAGTTCATTTAAGATATCGTAGATAATTCAGCGAATGGGTATGATAGAAGATTAGAGGTGGCGAATCTCTCAAATAGTATTATTGGCCCAGAAGTATACCGCAGCTGCCATCTGTATCATCGCCTTTTGTTGCATTAAAATTCAATACTACGCTCTTACTAGTACCACCGCTTGGACCGGCGCTTCCACATGCAAAATAGTCTGCACCCGGACCACCAATGAATAGATTGTTACCGCCTCCACCATATAATTTATCATTTCCTTTTCCGGCTACAATAAGAGTGCTTCCTTGTCCTGCGATGAGGATATTATTTCCACTTCCACCATACAGCTGATTGGTTCCTGTTCCACTGCCAAGAATGATGTTGTTTCCTTTACCCCCGTATAATTGGTTGTCGCCTGGTCCTCCAATAATTATATTGTCACCGTTTCCACCACGTATGATATCATTACCTTCCAAACCCATTATAACATTGCTACCGTTACCCCCCACTATACGATCATCGCCTACTGATCCCATTATTGGGCGGCAACTTTGTTCAGATATACATTTTGCGAGATCCTCAAAGACGCTACTTTTCAGTTGAATAGGTGGAGTCAAGGTACCGGCAGGTGGAGATGATATTACTCTTGCTCCAGTGTTAGAGGATTGTGGGCTAGTATTAGTAGAAGAAGAAGAAGAAGAAGGTGGTGGTGGAGATGGTGGGCTTGTGTTTGGTGGAGATGGTGGGCTTGTGTTTGGTGGCGACAATAATGATGATCCCATGCTAGAAGCTGGCGGGCCAGTATTAGAAGAAGGTGGAGATAATAATGATGAATTTTGTGCTCCTGCTTGACCGAAAATGTGTATCGACATAAGAATAATAACAATTATGACCGCTAGAACTGGCGCTGATGTTATATATTTTTTCATATTATTTTACCTACTCGGTATACACGGCTCGTCATATGATATAACCCCTTGTAATAGTATTAGCAAAAAATTCTCTTATCATGGCAATTTTGACAGGATACGAAAATTTAAGCTTAACTACTAAATAACTTCGTTACATTGGATATGATAAATTTGCAAATAGAGTTTCCATTTATACAATGCCATACAGGCGCTGACAAGAGATCAAGAAGATATTACAAATTGAGCATGCTTCCTATCATGTCAATCGAGCATATTGTTAATAGAGATATTATATTGTAGTATGGATAAAAGTTCATACACATGGTGAAGAAAAAGAATGAGGAGACTGATCGAGGTGTGTCATTTTTGCTTTATCATTTAGTTGCAATAGCATTATTGCTATCTTGTTATTCTTCTTTAGCTTCATATTCTGTACCATTATCTTCATCTTATAATTCAGCGCAACAAGCAAAAGCACAGAAAAGTACTGCCACCGAATTTACATCTGTTTTTTCTCATGCTTCAGTTCAACAATATCAAGTACAAATTCCAATTGCAACAAGAAATTATACACTATATAAGAATCCGACATATGGGATAGCAATCCAGTATCCAACCAATTGGAAAAGAATCGAATATCATAACACTCCAGCTACGATAAGTGGAAGTAATCTAATTGTTAATTTCCTAGCACCCTTAGTAAATAATTCAGCTCATTGGAGAGCACATCTTATGGTACAGGTGCTCAAGCAAGATCAAGCCAAAAAACTTGTACCGCAAAGCCAAATCACTATTGGAGATAGACAAGGTTTTAAGTCTCTTCACAATAGCAGTATGCAAATATTTAATCTTGATAGAAATACTGATTCAACAGTCCATATTAAAGCAATGGATGTCTGGCTCACAAGTAATAATGGTGACACATATCTGCTCACGTATAAGGCTACTACCGCAGAATATCAAGATTACATCCCTACAATACAAAAGATCATCGATTCATTTAGAATAGAAAATTCCAAGGTTGTTAATAATCTTGCTATGCATTTAAGATAGAGATAGAAATATTCTCTACGATAATACTAAGCGAGATTTTATTTTCACAATGAGAGATACCGATAAGAAAAAGAAAATAACTCTAGAAGAATAACATGAGCTTCACAACTACAAAGCAATGAATTAGCATTTAGTATATCCCTGCTACAGATCTTAGAGAAGCAAAATATAATGAGGTAGTAAAGATTGATTATTAGTGATTAGCTAAAACAGCAGGGCTGTTTATTAGAATATTTGTCTTTGTGATTGTCAATTCGTTGTTGTTATGAGCATCAATTATTTCACCAACAGATCTTAATTCTCTTGCAGTGTTACTTGTACGATTACTATATGCATTATCAGAATTGGTAATATTACTATTCCATTTTACAAAGTTTAGTTGAACTATTGGACTGTAATCTTTATCCACTGGTAGTTTACTTGCAACTGGTAATTGAAATCCAAAAGCTCCTTGTCCCCTAACACCGTTTAAGAATTCATAGCCTTGTTGACGAGATAATTCTGGAATAAGAGCTAAAGAAGGAGAAAAATTTACTTTATATTTCAGAGTGCGGCTTATTTCAAGAGCAGTTGAGTTATCTGATGCGTCGGTTGCAATAAAGTATGCTATCTTTCCGTTTACATATCCTCTTGACAAAGGCAAGGATATTGATGCTGGTATGTTGGATGTGTAGTTATTGTTGTTTTTACTAGACATCATGGTGATGCTGCTACTATTAGCGAGTAACGACTCATGTAATACATTATTTTGTTTTTGAGCAGTTGCAATGTTGTTATTGTTGTTGTTATCTACACTTTGAGAAATAGTTAATGGTATGATTGATATGATTGTAGGGATTAAAAATAGTAATGTGAGCAATCTAGATTGAGAGGCTGATACTCTTACTACGCTATTTTTATAATTTGTTCGGATAGATAAGTAGATAAGCATATCTCTATAAATATTCTACTGAGAAACAGGCTTAGTATCTTTGTTGTGTTATTAATTAAGTATTAATGGATATAAACTGAGATGATGTAACAAAGAGCTCTTACTGCAACATGGCAATATCTGAAGTTTGGAATTACACTACTATATTAGACATTATTTTGGTGTGTTTTACCATGTGAGACACTCTCTTCAAGTGAGTCAAAGTTTGCATATATATCTAAATAAAATGTCGCTCAAAATCTATAGAAAAAGTAAATTGAGAACAGAGAATATGGTCAATTATGCTAATTATTATTACTACGCAGCCGCCGCAGCAACCGCAATAGCTGGAATTTTGCATATTATTTTATTTTCTAATACAATAGGAAGAAATCCATCAACAGGAATATTCTTTCTTGTTGGAGGAATAGCACAGCTATTCTGGACTATACCTATGGTAAAGAAATGGGGAAGGACTTGGTATTATATAGGAATTGCTGGCACATTAGTATTAATTATAATGTATTTTATCACAAGAGTTTCAAATCCAATTACAAATAGGGCTGCACCAATTAATTCTATTGGAATGGTGACAGAAATCTTTCAATTCATATATGTGGGGATAACCGGATACATAGTAGCAAGGCAAGGAAGAATAGAACCTGAACAAAAAGAAGAGCTCAAATGATCGCAAGACTACATTCCAATAGCAAAAATAGCTTAGAATGTTAAGCACAACTTCTTTGATTTGCCTACTGTCTTTAGCGTTTATTTCACTGTTTTCTAGTGCATTTATACTGCAGCAGGACCAGTATGCCGTAGCCATAGACATATCGAAAAATGACTCTGTTACTTTGGTACATGCAACTACCTCAGACCTTCTAGCAACGAATGAAGAGCATTCAACCATGGATAAACTGGCACAAATGGCACAGAACTCTTCGGCTTTATTGGAGAAGCAAGAACAATTTACCGCCGCAGTTAAGAATTTTCAAAATACATTTTGTGGAGTTAATGAAGCTACAGGGAATTACTATACTAATGGATATATAACAGAGTATCTGCTTCCCCAAAGCTGTGAGATGCCACTAGGGATTGCTATTGATAGCGACGCTCTAAGAATTTGGTATGTTTCTACAAAAAGGGGGATTCTAGGAAGCTATGATTTAAAGCAAGATAGATTTGATCAAGAGCACGCTATCCCACTTTGGAATTCACGCGAAGATCAAACTGGATTTTCTCAGGTATGGTCTCTAAAGATCAATAAGGATGACGATGACGACGACGACGACAATAACAAACAAGATGGAGATATTTGGTTTACCGATGTAAAACAAAATGCAATATGGAAATATATCAAAAATTCAGAGCTTTTCGAAATGTACAAAATACCAGGAAAATCGAGTTCGTTTGGTACTATCTATCCAATATCGTTAGAATTCAATTCAAAAAGTAATAAAATTTTATTTGCAGGTACTTATTCTCCTTCAATCTGGATTGGAAGCATAGCGCAAATGAAAAATGGTACTTCTGAAGGGATTACACAGGTTCCGATCCCTATCGATAATAGTACCACTTTTAATGGAATAGATCCTCTGTATATTACTGTAGGCTCTCTTGCAGTAGATAACAAGAGAAATTCGGTATGGGTATCAGTTTTTTCATATGGAAATAAAGGTGAAATTTTCAGGTACAATTTAGAAAGCCAAACTTTTGATACAAGGTTTGACTTGCCACCAGAATTAAGCTCTCCTGTAGGCATAGCTGTAGACGACGATAATGCAGGACATTTATGGATTACAAATGCAGGTAGTAGTATGTTTTATGAATTGAATCCGAATAATGGCAAGATTGTAAAATATGTTACCTCAAAAGCCTCTCCTAGAATTTTTGGTCAAGCGTTATTCGACAATATTGGCGATCAAAAAAAGGTTCAGGATGATGGGACCATAAATGAAAATATCTCTAAAAATGCCTATACTCTTCCGTACTGGATACAAAAATCAAGCGATGGCTCTCTATGGTTCAATGAACAGGAAGGCAACAAGATAGGTAGATTCGATCCTCATGGAATGAAATTAATTGAATATTGGGTTCCATCACAGAATCGATTATGGGGCTCTTGTAGTGATAATTCTCGTAGTGAGAGCAATAGTGGCAATATTGACAACAACGGCAACACTAACAATCAAGCATGCGGCATCGCCAATGTGCTTCAATTTTCTATAGGTCCGCAACAGAAACACAATAACGATGACAATAAACATACTAAACATCATTCAAAGGGTGATAATCACGAACAGAAGCAACAACACGTTTGGTTTACAGAATGGTCAGAGAATAAAATCGCTAAACTAGATCCAAATGATCAACTACTGCCATTTTCGGTTGTTCTACCTTCTGTACCTCACAGTAAAGAGATTACAATCAAAAGAGGCGAGAGCAAAGAGATAAAAATAAGAGTCATACCACGAGAATCTACTTTTTCAACAATATCAAATAATATGAGTATACATATGATCGCATCAAGTACTTTTACTCCGACAGGAGATTTTGGAAATTCTACATCATCGTTTAGTAAAGAATGGCTTTCAATAAACAGTAAAGATGATAACTCTAACCATGATATATTTTTTACATTTACACCTTCAATGGATTTGAAACCTGGACGATACATGTTGATATTAGGTGCTGAAAATTACGCTGTATCATATCAAAGAGCAATAAAGTTACAAATCATCTAAATGTTCTAGATATATAGAAGTGTTAAAGAGCGGAAGCGCAAAATGTGACTATAAAATATTATTGGTTGATAACAGATTGTGTATAGACAGCAACAAAAAATTGAGGCTTGGAATTTAGGAATAAAAAAAGTGGAGGGCTATTGTTTTCCTGCCATCATGTTGTTTTGCTCTGCAAATCCCTGATCATAGCCTTTACAATAGTCTATCGAATCGTGCCCAGAAAGATTATCAGGTGATTCGCAGTCAACATCGTCAGATGTCATAGTAGACGGAGCTTCCATTGTTCTTTGCTCTGCTGTCGTAGCGGAACTAGACGCTATTTCTTTGGCATCTTTTTCCCCTTGATTTAGTCCTTTGTTGAACACAGATTCTTTGCCTATCGCCTGTGATACCAAGGTATCATCATTGTCGCTCAGTGACCTTAGACTTGAGCTGGATGCGCTGGAATCAATACTTCCTTTAGGAGTTTGACCTGGCGCTAGCTCTACAATTGAACCGGTAATATAGGTAGCTGAGCCTCCATTCATTCTCATAGTATCCTGGGCTTTTGCTGGGCCTATTAATTCTCCATTCATTCCTATTGGTCCTTTTATTGAACCGCCATTGCAGTGTCCTGGCAATGTATCATCTAAGCTTGCATATTTTATCCATGGTCCTTTTCCACCGCCAGTAAAGTCGTACCAGAATTCTATGTGGACTCCATTTGGAATTCTCCATTGGGCGAACTTGATACCAACTGGTTTTCCTTTTGGCATTGGTGGAACTTGTCCATGCTGATAGCCACTACATGAGTGATATGAAGGATGAGGTCCTTCTGTACGACATGATTTAAATCCTCCAGACCAAGGAACTGAGCATTCGTATAGTCCACTACCTTCTCCAGTACTGCCATGTGAGCCAACCTTGGGACTCCACCATGGTTTATCAGTACAAGTCCTGGGGTCATTGTTAAGAGTAAAGATCCAAGTTGACTCTCTATCTACCAGTGTATGTTCATTAGCAAGGTTAAATCTGATGCCGTCCGATTTACAATTTGCTCCATTGGGATTCATTTTTGTGAATACCCTACCTCCAGGCTTTGGAGTGTAGATTTGTTCAGCAGTAGTACCATTGCCAGGAGGAGGAGCCGGCGGACCTGGAACAAATATTGCCTTGTAATAGTCGATATACTGCTGTGCAGTAGCTTGGGTTGTGAACTCGACTGCTACATTGATGCCTTTATCATCGACAACTTTGAATTTTGTTGGGTCATCTCTCATCGGCACTACGCTCCATGTATTCGGGTCTTGGTTAGCACCTTTTTCTGGCTGCGGTATTCCTTCTGTGGGTTTTGGTGGCACCGAAGGTGAAGTAGAGCGTTTTACCGATACTTTTTGCACCGCTACATCGGATCCATCTTTGTCTGTAACTTTCAATTGGAAGAATAGCGTTGCATCTGCAGCCAAGTTAGATGGAGCCTTAAAGGTAGTTATGGCTTTAGTTGGATCAGTTATCGTAACTTGTTGCGGATCAGATGGCTGCTGAGTCCATAAATATGTCAATGTATCGCCATCAGGGTCATGACTTTGACTTCCATCTAGTGTGACAGTTGCGCTTTCATTGACTACTTGGTCCTGACCAACTATAGCCGTTGGAGGGCTACCCGTTTGTGTTGGAGCATGCTTGACTAGAATATGTATTTCGTCAGCGCCCTGCGCATTACTGTTATCCGTAACTACCAATCTAAAGACAAGTTCAGTGTCAGCTGCCAAGTTTGGAGCAGTGAATCTAGCTACCATTGTGTTAGCTCCGCTCAATACAACTGGATTACCGCTAACTTGTGTCCATTGATATGATGTTATTGTGCCTCCATCTGGATCATAACTTTGACTTCCATCTAGTGTGACAGTTGCTCCTGCATTGACTATTTTTACTGCAGGATCGTGACCAGCATTAGCAATTGGAGGGGTATTAGTTGTTGGTGTAGCATGCTTGACTAGAATATGTATTTCGTCAGCGCCCTGCGCATTACTGTTATCCGTAACTACCAATCTAAAGACAAGTTCAGTGTCAGCTGCCAAGTTTGGAGCTGTGAATCTAGCTACCATTGTGTTAGCTCCGGTTAATGTAACCGTAGGACCACCAACTTGTGTCCATTGATATGATGTTATTGTGCCTCCATCTGGATCATAACTTTGACTTCCATCTAGTGTGACAGTTGCTCCTGCATTGACTGTTTTTACTGCAGTATTGTGACCAGCATTAGCAATTGGAGGGGTATTAGTTGTTGGTGGCGGATTGGGGGTTGGCTCAGGTGTAGGAGTTGGGGTTGGCTCAGGTGTAGGAGTTGGGGTT
>JBKOWU010000013.1:0-4724 GCA_046724555.1 Thermoproteota archaeon
AAATCCTCCTGCTAATGCAGTAGACGGAAAGAATATAGCTATTACAAAGTCTATAAACATGAATGACTGGCAAATGAACCTAACTAAGAGCTTACAGAAAGCAGACCCTCATGGAAAGATAACGACAGTATCTACAAGTACGAATGGTGAACACCACGGAATGATGATGGGTGGAACGCAAATGGGAATGGAAAAACATGAGAAGGCTTCTTCCTCAT
This sequence comes from Thermoproteota archaeon, assembly GCA_046724555.1. Taxonomy (GTDB): domain Archaea; phylum Thermoproteota; class Nitrososphaeria; order Nitrososphaerales; family Nitrososphaeraceae; genus JAFAQB01. The sequence goes on from JBKOWU010000013.1 coordinate 219, forward strand.
CTACTGCCACTAATAATGCAACACAAGTATCAATTGTAAAGGGAGCAACTACCTTGGGCGATAAAGCATTTTCGCCAAGTCATGTCAAGGTAAAAGTTGGTGGTACTATTATTTGGACCAATGATGACAGTAACATACATACTGTTACATCAGGTGTACCTAATGCTCCTAATGCAGGACAAGTATTCGATTCAGGCTTAACATCTCTTATATCACCATCTAAAACCTATTCACACAAGTTTACAAACCCGGGTGAGTTTTCTTACTTCTGTAGACTACATCCTACTATGGTAGGAGAAATAGAGGTAACTCCATAGGTATAACTACCGATATTTCTTTTTTAGGCTCATCCCTTTATAGACTCCAAGGCTGGTTAGCGGTTACTAACATGATAACCAAGATGGTACCTAATGAAGCTGACAAACACGGATTAAAGTATTAGCGCAATATTAGAAAATCGCAATATGATGGATATAATATACATAATGTTCTTTTAGCGTAGTAATAAAGTTAAACATTTGAAACTGTACTGGTAGACTTTATTTTTTGATGCTGTATCAACTAAGAAATTAGTCTCGTCCATTTGAGTATCATATACATCAGATAGCATTGCTACGACATTGCGTATAATCAACCCTCCATTTTTTGTATTAAGGAAATGATTAAAATCCTATCATAAGCTTTGGCATCTATCCTGCATGTCTATGAAAAGAAGCAAAAATATTATTATATCACCTCGAGAACCCATCATGAATAAAGGATGAATATTTTACTCATATGGTTGCTGCCTTCTTTCGAATTCCTGCATTCTAGATGTTAAAGCCACGACTTGGTCTGATAGCTGTGCTATAGCATCATCTTTCATTTTGTCACGATTTCTTAATGCTCTGTCCTATGTGTAAGAGGCTAGTCTTATCTTATAATACAATAGTAATTGTAGCTGTCTTAATAATTAGTTGATACCTCTAAAATAGAGTTAGTAATACTTTGTATGGCTCAATATTGTATGATAATATAGGAATGTCAGCGACCAGCTTTCTTTGGGAATTTGTACGAAAGGAAGATAATGAAAGTAATCGAGGAACAAGAAGTATCAGATGAAGAGCAGTATCAAACTGACCGATACGAACAAGAAAGATTCACTGACACGTATACTGAAGATTTCACGGATGATGAGAATAATGCAGATAGGTTCACTGATGACTATCATGAAAATTTTAGACTAATCTAGTTCATAGAAAGTACTAGAGCTTGCTACTTGATGTTTTTATTTTTTATCAAGCTTCATAAATATCAATAATAGATTAAGATATTGGATAAAACAACAATTTGGGTAACTTGATAATGGCTACGAAAAATAAAAAATCGAACTAAACGTTTGTTGAGTACAGATTTATCTGTAGATATCAGTCTAGAAGTTTACGAGAGGAGAAATAAAAGAATCGAGGCTAGCTTATAAAAGCGAATGGCTAGAAGTATATGAAGACCTGCTGAGTATTGATGCTAGACCAGATAAAAGAGGTAAGAAGAATAACCACTATCATTACAAAAACACAAACAATGTCAAATTGTTCAACAAAATAAAGCTAAAAAGCAATAGTGCTACTATAGTTCCAGTTTTTTCTGATGGTTCCTTATTGATGATTGAAGCTTACCGTCGAGGAGTGGATAAATTTCTTTTGGACTTGCCAAGTGGATTGGTTGAAGATAATGAGAAGCCATACGAAACAGCTAAAAGAGAGCTGTTACAAGAGACTGGATATAGTTGCAGGACCCTTGACCATATGGGATGGTTTTATACATGGCCCTCAAAATCTAATCAAAAATCATATTTATTTTTGGCTAAAGGATTAGAGAAGAAATCAAGACAAAATTTAGATGCAATAGAAAATATCAATATAAAAATTGTTACAAAAGATGAGATAAGGCTAAAGCTAAGAAACAGGGAAATAAAAAATGCTGGTACTGTATGTGCACTCTTTTATGGATATCTGCTATCAGACTATGGTTAATTATTTTATAATATGCTTATGACAAGATAGAAGGTAGCTGCAACCCGACGTAGGAAATTACATATAGGCTTACCTATTAATACTAACTAGCTTTTTTATATCTGATATTATAATGTAATGTTATATAGTATGTCACAAAAACAGAACGCAAAAGATAGCAAGGAGAAGAAAGACCCATATGGACCAGAAAGGTCTCATTGGTATAATGCACTAAGGATATCTTGGCAGCATTATTATCATCTCTCAAAGGAGCAGGTACTTGATAAAAAAAGAGTCCAGCATTATAAGTTATCTTAATTATCTGCGTTAAAACAAATGAAAACCAAAATCTGTTGAATCTTTTTTCCAGTTCGGCTGATGCCAGTATGCTCGAGTTTCATAGCATGAAGACCAATAGAAGAGTCGCAACATCCTATGTGACCACAAATTAAACACATGCGCAATGCAACCCAGTCAGTTTGTTCTTTTTCACATTCTTCATAACAGGACGTTTTAGGAGAAACTTTGGTTAACTTAGTTATCTAAGATTAATATCAATAGCATACCATATTCTGACATAGAACAGTTCGTGTAAATCAAAGCATTACTGATAGTCATAATCAGACCTTCAAGAAAGATAAAATTGAAATTGTATAAGAGGGCGAAAATCTTTCAGAAGTCATATTATAGGAGTTTAAATTAAATATACTTTTTGTTCTGACTTGTTTTGTATTGTATTACATTATTGGATTTTTTCCTTTGCTATTTATGTTTATTATTATGGCATTATTCATTATTCTGAGAATTAGAAAGGTTATTCAAGGAACAAAAGTAGATACAAAAAAGACAATTATTTTTTCAATGTATTTTATTGCTATTGCTTCCTTCCTAGTTTATAATTCTTTTCTAATTGGCGATATCCCCTTTGTATATATCGTTCCTTATTTCGCTATTGCTGTGACCGCAGCGTACTGTTCTTATGTGTATTCGAAAAGTACTCTTTCCTTTTGGGAATCACCTACTAGTAATAATAATAGGAGTAATTCTACCGTCACATATACTAGGGGAGGCTTATCGATTTACATTGTGTACATAGTGGCATTAAGTATACGTATAGTGATTAACTTTCTCTTTATTGGTTCAGATAAATTATATTTTAACAATAACCAACTATTAGCTAATGACGCTACTAGTGCTGTCTTTATTATGCCGCCACTGCTTGGTACAAACTCAACAACTACATTATTTGCTTTTATAGCTACTGACATTCTTCTTATTATTGGTGCTGGCTTAGTTGTAGGAAGAAATGCAAGGATTATAAAGCATAAGTATGAGAAGAGAAGAGGTAAGCCTTAGGTAATATGCAAGGGATTATGCGCAAGCTTTCAAGTAGAATTTTTTACGTATTTATTATACATTATATCAATATACTTGATTAAGAAATACAGCAATCGCAGAAAATGTTGAGTAATTAAGGCTTAGGTAATAAATCAGAGTTAACAAATATAGAAAAGCAGTCATGTATTGCGCTATATCGTACAAGGTATATGTCTTGCATTCTGGCGATTAACCTTGTTAAGCAATATTTTTTTAACAAATAATCATGTCCGTAGTTCAAATGGAAAAGAACAACAAAAAGGATACATCAATTGCTATGATAATAGTTGCTATATTATTGTCATCTATCTTTATATTGTCAAGCGCACTTAAACCAGTATCAGCTCAAACCACCAATAATAGTAAAGCTCAAACCGCTGCCAACAATTATAATACTTTCAAGAATTGTCTTTCCAATGCTGATTCTACAAAAGGTTATGCTACAAAAAAAGAAATTAGACAATGTATCACTCAGGCATATGCTCCTCCCCTAAACAGCACTAGCAGTCCTAGTACAAATACAGGCGTTGTTACTCCTACTCCAGCTGGATAGACCATCTTGTCTTTACATATTGATAAAGATATGATTGTGTAAGAAGTAAAAGCTATCTATACATGATTACCCATAACTATCCTTTGTGCCTATTTTTGAGTGCAATGAGAATAACCGGCTACTATTCATGACTTATCTCCCATAGTTACCAGAATACTTACTGCAATGGTTGTTGTAATGTATTTTTGCGATACATCTGGTAAACAACCAAGTTAGAGAAGCAGCGGAAATGGTGGAACAACCCGCTGCTTCAGTCTACCAATAATAGAGTAGAGGATACTAGCTAACTAGTACTCTAGATATAGTAGGTATCAGAAATATGCATCAAATATATTAAAAATCTGGCTTAACATGGTTAGTCTACAGTTAATAACAAAATTTCGTATGTGATATTTAACAACAACAACACCGAAGTAATAAAAAATGTCTTGTAAAGGTATATGTATACGTCACAAGGCATCCGGTCCTATTAGTTATGGTCGTTACGCTGCTGGACAGAAACGCTGTCAAATATGTGAGATTTTTATAAAATGGGATGGAATATTCTGTCCTTGTTGTGGATGTAGATTAAGGATAGGACCCAGA
>JBKOWU010000058.1:0-72924 GCA_046724555.1 Thermoproteota archaeon
TCAAATTGTAACAATAACACCAAAAGCAGCTGATAAAGTTGCTGAGTTCATGAAGCAAGAAGGTAAGGATAATCTTCTTCTTAGAGTATACGTTACAGGCGGAGGTTGCTCAGGCCTGTCCTATGGTATGGGTTTTGAAGAGAATCCGGATGAGGATGATCATGTCATACAACAGAATGGGGTCAAGGTTCTGGTCGATAGTTATAGTCAGCGATACCTAAAGGGAGCAAACATAGATTATATTGATAGCTTGATGGGTTCTGGCTTTAAGATCAACAATCCGAATGTAACAAAAAGCTGCTCCTGTGGTCATTCATTTAGTGCGGAATAACAAGTATATTCTGTGCAGACCGCGAGAGGTCTAAGATCAATTGGAGTGGAGCTGATCTCTATTTCTCTTATCATCACTCATAAGAATAAGAGTCAGGGCCAGAGTCCTCTAATCTTCGTTGCTTCGACAACTCTGGCCACAGCCAACAATGTGCTTGCCTTCCTCATATGGACGTCATATTTCTCATGAGTACTGTAAACATCTGAGAAAGCCTTAGTAATATTTTTGTCAAGCCTTTCATTCACTTGGTCTTCACTCCAATATTCCCTTCTTAAATTTTGCAGCCATTCAAAATAAGATACTGTTACGCCACCCCCGTTAGCAAGTATATCAGGAATCACGAGCGACTCATTTTTATAAAGGATCTCGTCTGCCTCAGGAGTAGTAGGTCCATTTGCAGCTTCTGCTATTATTTTCGCGTTGACTTTGCCTGCGTTCTTCTTGGTGATTTGGTTTTCAAGTGCCGCTGGAATCATTATAGTGCATTCGGTTTCTAGCAAATCCTCATTGCTCATCGCTTTCGCTCCAGGGAAGCCTGCAACGGAGCCTGTTTTCTCCTTGTGCTTGCGCAGAGCTCCAACTTGTAAACCGTTTTTATTGTAGATTCCACCCTTAGAGTCCGAGGCAGCAATAATCTTAGCTCCTTGCTCTTCGACAAGTTGGGCCGAAAATTGACCAGCGTTACCAAAGCCCTGAACAGCCGCGGTAGCAGTTTTCATATTGATCTTAAGTTTTCTAGCGGCCTCCCTCACTGTAAATGAAAGCCCCCTGCCAGTTGCTTCGTTTCGTCCGAGAGATCCTCCAATTGCTAAGGGTTTGCCTGTGATAATCTCAGGTTGCACAAAATTTCCTTTTAGTGCGGAGAATGTATCCATTATCCAGGCCATCTCTTTACCGCCTGTATAGACATCTGGGGCCGGGATATCCCGAAGAGGTCCTATAATATCCGCGATAGAGTATGCGTACCTTCTAGTCATACGCTCGAGTTCGTCCTCGGACATTGCTTTTGGATTGCAAACAATACCTCCTTTACCACCTCCATATGGAATGTCGGCTATTGCACATTTCCAAGTCATCCACATGGACAAGGCCTTAACTTCGTCAATCGTCACTTGAGGATGGTATCTAATGCCGCCCTTGAATGGCCCCCGTGCATCATTATGTTGAGATCTAAATCCTGTGAAAACCTTAATCTCACCATTGTCCATTTTGGTCGGAATCGAAACCGTCAATACGCGTTTTGGATGAGCTAAAATCTGTTGCATACCACTGTCAAGTTTTATCAATTTCGCCGCTTCGTCCAGTTGCCTTAAAGCAACTTCGAAGGGGTTAATTGCAGCTATGCTACTGGTTGATGGTTCTGACATCAGAATGTCTCAAAAAGCTGATATATTTAAGTGTTGAATCATCTCGGCTCTTATTGCACCTCAATTATCGCCATCATTTTACTTAAAGTTCCATGTATGTCAGTCAGAAAACTAAATCACAGCGTAAATGAATGAGCTAGTTGATAATATGTGGAGGCACATATATTTCACACTCATCAATGTCCCCCTATTTACAATATTCTCAGCATGGTGCGCTCCTTATGCAATAGATGCTTATGGGGTTACCTGCAATTTACACTTGTTATCAACTCACCTATCACAGGTTTTGCATTCGCTCAGAAATCAATGTGCGCAGCTGATCATCTGTCTTGCCTACGTGATCTATTCCGATAGTATTTGCAATCTCTTCAAGTTTCTTACGCTCGGACACGACTGCTGTCGTGATCTTTGGACCGACATGACCCGTGGTCCACTCAGTTTCTGTTTTCGTTGTCTGTTCGATCTCTCTTCTGAATAAATCTCTAGCCTTTTCATATTCTCCAGCAGCCTTTCCTAGAGTTCTAGATAATCCTGGCAACCTCTTTGAACCAAATAGCAAAAACAAGCCCATGAGTATTATTATGATCCACTCAGTTCCTCCTATTTGCTTCAGGAGTGCGTCTACTGATATCATCGGATACTCTGAGATCGGGGATGACGAGAATTAAACATTTCCACAACAACAGCCAACCAGTAAATCCAATACAGATAAATTCAGAAGAAGATCAACGAACCGTAGCATAGTAATGAATATTGATAATCTCAAACTCATCTATGTCTTACTTGATGGCATAGGTGACCTACCCCATCCTTTATTAGGAAACTCAACTCCACTGGAAGCCGCCCACACTCCAAACTTGGATAAGCTTGCTTCGAATGGATGCATGGGCAATGTGACAAGCGTTGGGAAGGGAATTGCTCCACAATCGGATATTGCAGTGTTTAACATGCTTGGATACACCTTCAATAATGGAAGTTATGTTGGACGAGGAGTAATAGAGTCAATTGGATGCAATATTGATTTCCATGAGGGAGATCTCGCGCTAAGAGGAAATTTTGCAACTATAGCCAAAGATTTGCATCTAGTAGATAGAAGAGCTGGTAGGCATATCATGAGAGAAGAAGCTGAAGCAATTTGTGAAACGCTGCGACAGAGGATTATCTTTACTGACAAATATGCTTCTGTTGTAATAGAACCGACTATATCTCACCGTGTCATAATTAGGTTACGAAACAGTAGGCTGAGATTATCAGAAAATATCACAAACACGGATCCCGCCTATGATAAGATCAATGGGATAGGGATAGCCAAAGCAACAAGCGATGAAATGGTCATACAAAAGTCAATCGCCCAGGACGAAACGCAGAACTCAAAATTGGCTGCTACACTGGTAAATGAATTTACTGACCAGGCTATACTATTGTTAAAAAATCACCCTATTAATGAAGAACGTATTAAAGCAGGTAAGAGCCCGATGAATGCAGTCCTGCTGCGCGATCCCGGTAGCAGATATCCAAAAATCGATCCGATCGGTAAAAAATATAGCGTCAAAGTAGCTTCTATGGTGGATATGCCTGTTGAAATAGGAATATCAAAAGTATTAGATATGAAAGCATTTGAAGCTGGAGGACTTGATGACTATGAACAAAAAGCCGCTCTTGCAGCTAGAATCATCGAGGACTTTGGTATGCTGTATGTTCATATTAAGGGTCCAGATGAATTTGGACACGATGGTGATGCAAAAGGCAAAACAAAGAACATTGAGGACATCGACAACCGTTTCTTTGGAAATCTTCTAGATTCCTTAAAGGTCAATGAACCTACTATTGTGGTATCAGGGGATCACTCGACCCCATGTATAAATAAAGCTCATACGGATGATCCTGTCCCTCTATTAATATCGGGCAAGAGGATAATGAAGGATAACAGTGCCAGATTTACTGAAAACTACGCGTCGAGAGGCAAACTGGGCTCGCTTATGGGAGCAAGTGTACTCGATACTGCAATAAACATGGTACGCAAATAGAGACAGTACGTTGTTTCTTGGTATCATGTATTCATTGTTCGATGTTTTAGTCAAACATGGACTTGCCGAGCCTATTAGTTAGCCTTGGCCTCATAGTCATGCTAATTGCTCGTTAGCATTATAGCCGCATTCAAACAGGCTCGTTGACACTAAAACATTAAATCTCATGATATGTTCATATTGCTTGTAGTGCATACAATACCTTTGTGATATTTGATGATAGGAAAATGTGATCGATGTGGAATGAACAATGTAGAAGTAATGTCAATAAATAATCCGCATTCCAATGACAGAGAAAATTTATGCAATCAATGTAGGCCTGCTGACGGTACTTATGCTTACTAGGCTATGACTAGTACTTTTTATGTTGGCGATTACCAAAGCAGGACCCAATATTCATAAGCACTGAATGATAGTGTAAATTTATCTCACTCTGACCATCAAGTCTCATGAAGACCACCGTTCCAATAAAAAATAGATGGTCTTGTTTCACATCTGTTCATTCATTTGCGGGTGTAGGGACAGGTATTCAATATAACTGGTCAAGCTAGGGTATTCGCAACTTTAGGATCAATACTCTTGGAGGACATATTTAAATAGACGGTCACTTTGATTTTACTGTCTATATGTCTATTCGTATAGTGTTGGTTATGGAGTTAATAGTGAGAGGATGCTACCTCCTATGAGGACTAAATTTGGTTTCACGCAGGGGCTGAATGTAGCTAGGTTAGGTCTTGATGAAACTCAGGTTATTACAGCATGCCAAATTGCTGACAGAATGGACTACGATTCGATTTGGGCTATGGATCATTCTAACGTCCCGCAATGGAAGAATGCTATAGTTAATGACGCATGGATCATGCTTTCTGCGATCGGCGCGCTCACTAGGAACGTCGAAGTGGGCCCATGTGTCACTGATGCGATAAGGCGACATCCATCTGCAATAGCGCTTTCCACTATTACTCTAGATAGGATAACTAATGGCAGGGCTATCTTAGGCATTGGAGCGGGCGAGGCACAGAATGTAGTGGATTTTGGAATCGAGTTTAGCAAACCGGTATCAAAGTTTAAAGAACAATTAGAAGTAATTTCTAAACTTTTTGAATCTGATGCCGACAACCATATAAGCTATAAAGGCGAATATTATAGGTTAGACAATGCGAGCCTACAAGCTAAGAGTATTCGTAAGCCTAGGCCGCCTATATATATAGCAGCAGGAGCACCGAAAACTCTCGAATTATGCGCAAAACACGGTGACGGCTGGATTCCTATAGGCTATACTCCAGAATTATTTAGACATCATGCAAACTCAATAAAACATACTGCTAAGAATATTGGAAGAGATCTCTCGGGATTTCAGTTTGCTAATGACGTAGACGTATACTTCACGGACGATGGAGAAGAGGCGTGGAATAAGATGAAAAATGCAGTAAAGGTAAGTCTCTATAAACCAGAATTGTTGAAAGTACATAATATAACCCAGGACTCTGAATTTGATTTCAGGAGGTATTTTACAGAATACGCAATGAACAAACCCGAGCTTATGGTTCAGATGAAGAGAGCTGCTCTAAGAATACCTGATAGCATCGCTAGAACAGCGATAGGTGTTGGCAAACCAGATGATGTAATTGAAATGCTGGAGAGGTTTATTAGAGCCGGCACTAACCATTTCATCATACGATTCTGGGGTGAAGGCTATTTTAAGAATATTGAAATCTTTGGTAATAAGGTAATACCTTATTTCAGAGATCAAGAAAAAAAATAAGATTTCAACTTTTTATATAAATATCCAGAGTATTTGAGACTCTCTGTTTTGGCAGTATATTTTGATTCATGGCTGTCAAAGCTTGTGCATCAAAACCCATTTTTCTAAGCTTTGAAGCAAATTCAGCAGCAAATCCATGGAATGTGTAGATCTTTTTTGCTTTACTTGCTCTTACTACATCGATGAGTTCCCGATAGTCGCAATGATCACTCATGGGCATACAGTAGTCTAAATCCATCATGAACTTGTATCCTCCCTTAATGGCCCAACCACTGAAACCTATTGTTACTGCTCCGTATGTTTTTTTCAACGCTTTGACAAAAGAACTTCTAGCGCTAGTTAGAGGAGCTATCATAACCCATGGCTTACTCTTTCTCAGCAATCCTCTTTTCTCAGCCAGAGAATATTTCATGGTGCTCTTCAACGGAATGCCCAAGTTTATGTAAAGGCTATTTATCTTGTGGATCGAGTCATATACAAACATAGGCTCCCAGTGCCCAAAGAGAGCGGTCAGAAGTTGAGCTTTTCCTAAGGGATAGCCCATCAAAATAACAGGGACTCCGAGATCGTACATATCCGAAATAATACTATTCGTTTTATGGACTATTTCTTCTATTTGTGGGAACAAATATTCCGGCCGTCCAAAGGTAGATTCGATTATTAGAGTCTGCGCAGAGGGGATGAGAGCAGGCTCCATAAAAGCTCTCTTTCTCGTAGCGATGTCACCAGTATAGTACAATTCATTTTCTACCAGCAATCCTTTAGAGCCTAAGATGTGTCCGCTGTCTACTAGCTCAAAACCTTCACACCGTTCAATTGCATTCGTCATTTTATATCCTCTGGCTTTAGCGATCAACGATGTTGGCCTCGATATTAATGTGGTAATGGCGGAGTTATGTTTAACACTCGTTTTGTACAAATGATCAGTATGTGCATGAGAAACGAATGCAAAATCACAATTCGTGAGACTCTTCGGATCAAGCGAAATTCTTTTACCATTGCTGTTTATAACGATACCGCATTCTGAAAACATAACATGGAAATTCACGTGGATTGCAACTGTATCCTTAATTTGACTTGTATTTGAATATTGACTTATGTCATATAATCTGATATTGAAACAAAAAGTCAGTCATAGTAGCTATTCGCAACAGCTTTTATTTATTGTTGTCACTTAGTCAAAATTGTTGAACCTCGGGATATACAATGCTATTTTCAAACACCTGACAAGCAGATCATGTTAGCAGGCTTTTATATACTTATAATAAATCATAATCTACGAGAGGATCTCTTATGATAAACCTTGGCATACTAATTTCCGGCAGAGGAAGTAATATGACTGCAATCCTTTTAGCCATACAGAGACGTATAATTAAAAATGTGAGGCCTTCTATTGTCATTTCTAATAAATTGGACGCGCCCGGACTAAGAATTGCTTCTGAAAAATTCAATGTTCCTGCTAAAGCAATATTAAGTAATGGCTCTAAGGGATGGGAATACGATGAACAAATAGCTTCAATTTTAAACGAATATGGCGTGACAAGAAGACGCGGTCTGATCTGCCTAGCAGGGTTCTTACGTATTGCAAGTCCAGAGTTTGTGAGGACATATAAAATGCGAATAATGAATATACATCCTTCCCTTCTTCCAACTTTTCCTGGGCTCCATGCACAAAAACAAGCCATTGAACATGGCGTAAAGGTGACAGGATGTACTGTTCACTTCGTAGATGAGGGCGTGGATTCTGGTCCCATAATAGCTCAAAAAGCTGTTCCTGTATATGACTCAGACACAGAACAAACTCTCTCATCGAGGATTTTAAAACAAGAACATAAGTTGTACACGAAAAGCGTAAAGCTATTTGCAGACGGTAAACTCTTGGTAAAGGGCCGTAAGGTTTTCATTCGATCATGATAAGAATATAATCAAACTTTATAAGATATATGTGTACCTTGCTTGCAGTCAGTACTATTCATGAATTTCTGGTAGTCAAATCTTAGGGTAGCCTGAGTATCAAGGGAATTGAAGATGCCCGTTCAAGAACACGCCCGCCCTAAGGCCAGATAAACACTCTACCTCTGTTCTGCGTGTATCAATATGGATCGACTGAAAGCGGGTATACCCACAAAAAATGGAACATACACATCGTATATTGTATTGAGTCACAGAGATAGTATCGATTAAATTTGGCCATGGAGGTGGTGGGTAATATCGAGAATATATACTCAAAAAAACAAAATGCGTATAGAATTACTTAAGAAACGTAATGCGTTAACCATGTCTGAAATCTCCAAGAGAAGCATGGTAATCCAAAACCGGGTTATAAATTCCTCCCAATACAAATCTGCCAGCACGATAGGAGCCTATTTTCCTATCGGATCTGAAGTTAGAACTGAACACATTATTAGCACAGCACTGAATAATCAAAAGGTCGTTTTGCTTCCGAAAACAGGACCCGATAAAATGGCTTTTTTCCGGATTTTCCAAGCGGATTTTAGTAAGTTGGTAGAAGGCAGGTTCGGAATTTTAGAACCGCCAGGATCATCATGTGATGTACGCGAAAACATAGATTTGTTGATTGTGCCAGGCGTGGGTTTTGATAAATATGGCTACAGGATTGGTTACGGAAAAGGATATTACGACAGGTTCATCAAAGAAAACGATTTTCGTTTCTCGATCGGAATAGGATTTCAGTTTCAAGTATTAGATAGCAGGCTTCCTCATTCTGGCTTTGATCAAAGGCTTGATGCTATTGCTACGGAAAGAAACGTGCTTGATTGTCAACGTTAGAATACTTCATTGCTATGTCTTTCCTATAATGATAATCGTTTCTTCCCCAGGAGATTCTTCGGACTGCTGAGTATGCATTATTTATGGCATTTCTAACTGTACATCCCAGAGCAGTAACTCCAAGAACCCTTCCACCACTGGTTACAATTAGGTCGTTCGTATCAATCTGAGTGCCTGAATGAAAAACCTTAACGTCGTTGCCAAAATTATAACCAAGACCCTTTATCGGGTGGCCTTGAGCATATGTTCCTGGATAACCTCTGGAAGCCATAACAACACAAACGGCGAACTTGTTTTTCCACTCAATCGGCGATACCGAATCTAATTTTTCCTGGCTAGCGTAGTCTATATATTGAAAAAGATCAGATTCCATTCTCATCAAAATAGACTGACACTCTGGATCGCCCATTCTAACATTAAATTCCAAAACATAAGGTTTCTTTGTATTTTGCTCTACCATTATTCCTGCGTATAAAAAGCCTTTGAAGGGATTTGCCTTCTTTCTCATGCCTTCAATTACTGGACGCATTATGTGTCGCATAATGCTATCATAAAGTTCGTGATCCATAAGCGGGGTAGGTGAGTAGCTACCCATCCCTCCGGTATTCGGACCTTTGTCATCATCGAATATACGTTTATGATCTTGACTTGAAGATAGAGGAATAATGGTTTTGCCATCACTAATTACTATGAACGAGCATTCTTCCCCTGATATTTTCTCTTCAATCAAAATCCGGTCGCCGGCTCTGCCGTATTGTTTTTTCAGCAAAATGTTGTCTATCGCATCAATGGCTTGCGTATGATTATTGCAGACTACCACGCCTTTTCCAGAGGCTAAACCATCAGCCTTCACTACGAGATCAGATTTTTGTCTTACAACATAATCCTTAGCTTTTTCTGCATCAGAGAACGTTTTAAATCGAGGAGCAGGAATCGCATTTTCATACATGAATTGTTTTGCGTATATTTTACTCGATTCAAGAAGCGAAGCCTGTTTTGTTGGTCCGAAAATCTCGAGCTGGTCTTCTAAAAAGGAGTCAACTATGCCCTTGGCCAACGGACACTCAGGACCGATTATTGTAAAACAGTCGTTTTGTTCAGCAAAAACTTTTAGTTTATCAATCTCAAGAGCTTGGATTCTCACATTTTGGCAAGTTCCAGCATTGCCTGGTGCGAAAAATATCTTTTTTATATCGTTGCTTTGTGATAATTTCCATCCTAACGCGTGTTCCCTCCCACCGGAGCCCACTATCAAGACGTTTATCAAATAATACAATGGACTACGCTGAAGCATAAGAATATTGTCTTTTAGGCTATGGAAATACATAATTAGATATCATTCTTCTAGTGTGTTTTTATGTGATACAATTGATGCAATGGTATGGAAACACAGCACGCAGAACGTCCAAAAAGAGGACTGGGCTCAGCAAACGAAGAAACAAGACTGCGAGTCGCAAGAAAAGGCGGCATTTCGCCCCACCACGTGAGAGGGCTTGCGGCCGCTAACCCAGAAACTCGATCCAGGGTAGCCAAAGCTGGTGGTGACGCAAGAGCTCAAGACAAAGATGGCCTTAGAGAAGCAGGCAGAAAGGGTGGCGAAACGGTAAAAGCAGAATACGGGGTGCAATTTTATCAGTCAATAGGCGAAAAGGGTGGCGAAACGGTAAAAGGAAAATATGGTATTGATTTTTATCGCGAGATTGGAGAAAAGGGAGGAGGCATAGTAAAAGAGCGATACGGCAGCAAATTCTACAGTGAGATCGGAAAACGTGGCGGCGAAACAGTAAAACAAGAACGTGGACCAGAATTTTATAGCCTTATTGGCAGGAAAGGAGGAGAAGCCAATACAGATGAGACCGCCGATTCAGACATTGCATCAGCTTAGCAGATTCGCTGTGTTGTCAAGCAACAATATTTTTAGAAAGCCATTGTATTCGCAGTCATTGAAATCAGTGCGTACGAATTTATTGTCTTGCTTTGCCTGCTCGATGCTTTTAATATGATAACATATTTGATCATTAGACATTGTTTTATAGTAATAATGCTTGCAAGAACAGAACTGCAATTCTGGATCAGCCCAATGTTCGTCGTCCTTTCCCACGACGGTCCAAATTTCTCGACCACTAGGCGAGAAAACATGAAGCTTTACAGACCCTAGATTTACAGTCTCTTCTATTCTGACAGCACCGCCGTTATTCATATGTAGATATGGTGTTTTGAGTATTTGTTTATTTAAACGTGATCCGCAAGGAAAGGATAAAGACACTTCAGATTGACCATGCAAAGTGGTATCCTTGCTGCCGATATGTAGTAGTGAGATTTAATTCATTGTAAGTCTGATCCATTATGTGTCCAAAATTAGCACCTTGCATCCTTATCCTGCGTTGGTAGTAAATGGCAAATGGAATGCTAAGAAGCACAGATGTATCGCTATATCTGATTTGCATATTGGTTTCGAATCTGAGCTCTACTCCAAGGGAATTACCCTGAATTTGAATCTCATCGTTGATGAAATGGTCAAAGATATAATCAATCTCATTAAGAAGCACAAAGCAGATAGTGTTGTTATACTGGGAGACTTAAAAAACACTATCGGATCCATAAGCAAGGAAGAATGGGAAAAGGTTCCACGGTTTTTTAAGTTAATATCTGAATACGCGGATGTATACATGGTACCTGGTAATCATGATAGCAATATCAGGTTTTTAACACCAAATAATATTAATATGATTAGTACGTCTGGGTTAGTTCTGGATGACACGTTGTTTATTCATGGACACTCAATGCCATTTTCAGGCGGATCTATTATAAAGCGAATAATTATGGGGCATATTCATCCTATTTTTACAAAAACTGGAAGTACCATTAACGGACAGCGAGTTTGGATATATCTTAAAGTCAAAATGGAAGCAATTTGGCCTAGGACTAATGGTATATTAGATATAATAGTCGTTCCATCGTTTAACAAGCATCTCTTTGCAATGGCTGAGCGCGGCTGCAGAAAATCAATTTCTCCATTGATTAGTAGAGTATTCAAGTATAATGCTATCGAAAGTGCGATGGTAGTAACACTTGATGGCTCGATAATTGGCGACACAGACACATTGCCTAGTATCATTTTTTAGAAATATAGTGTTTCTCTAAGTTAAAACACACCGCTGCATATGTATGTATATGTATGTCGCATTATTACAATTGCATTATAGATTCAAATAGGATCTCAAAGGACTCACGGTAGGAGTGTGGTTCTTTAGCCACGCAAGTGTCTTTATGAAGGAAGAGGCTGCTTCTATAGTTGTTAGGACTGGTACGCCTGTTTCTACTGCTTTCCTTCTTATAAGGTACTCGTCATATAGCATGCCTACATATTTCTCAATTGTGGAGGTAGATGGTACATTAATAATAAAGTCAATCTTATGTTCGAGCAATAAATCTGATATATTAGGCTTACGGTTCGGTTCGCTAATTTTATAAACTTGTTCAATCTTATTAAAAATATTCCTCTCAATAAATTCTGCAGTATGCTCGGTAGCGATTATATTATATCCAACAGACGAAATCCGTGAAATTATTGGTAGCAATTTTTCCTTGTTCTCTTGGCCGCCAATTGTAACTAATGCCGTGCCGGCCAAAGGAAGAGAGTACCCTGCAGCAATATACGCTTTAGAAAGGGCGTCGTAAAAACTGCTTCCGAAACACGCCACTTCTCCAGTTGATTGCATTTCTACACTAAGTAAGATATCTGCGCCCTCAAGTTGCATGAATGAAAACTGTGGGACTTTGATTCCGAACGCTGTTGTGCCTTTCAACCACAAATCCCTTGCACCTTGTGGTAACAGTTTATCCGACATTGCCTTGGCGGATAGGTTTATCAAATTTATTCCTATAAACTTTGAAACAAAAGGCATAGATCTTGATGCCCTCACATTGGCTTCTATAATCGATACTTCATCATCCTTAACTAGGTACTGTATATTGAAAGGTCCCTTTATTTTCAGGGCCTTGCCAATTGTGACTGAATATTCTAGAATAGTTTCAATAGTTTTTCTATTCAATCTCCACGGTGGGATGCACATAATCGCATCCCCAGAGTGGATACCAGCATTATCAATATGTTCAATGATAGAACCAATTATCACTTCTTTTTCTGACGCTACACCGTCCACTTCAACTTCTGCTGCATCCTGTAGAAACTTACTTATCACAACAGGATGTTCGGGATTAACACTTGTTGCCTCAGTCAGGTATTGTTCCATCTGATGCTCGCCCCAAACAACCTTCATTGCTGCCCCACTAAGCACATACGAAGGCCTGACTAGGACAGGATATTGTACTTTTGCAGCGAATTGTTTTGCTTCTGACAGCGTGGTGAATATCCTCCATGCCGGCTGCTTTATTCCCAATGTATCCATCAACCGTCCAAACTTAGCTCTGTCTTCAGCAGTGTCTATTGCATCGCTGCTGGTGCCGACGATTTTAACGCCCGCCTTGGCAAGTTTTGGAGTCAGGTTGTTGGCGGTTTGTCCTCCTACACATGTCACTATTCCACTTGGCTGCTCTTTTTGATAAATATCCAAAACCCTTTCAAAAGTTAGTTCTTCGAAGTACAGTCTTTCCGGGATATCAAAGTCAGTGGAAACTGTTTCTGGATTGCAGTTAATTATTGAGACCTCGCTTACGCCATTTTCCTTCAGCCCCCACACCATGTTCACAGTTCCCCAGTCAAACTCAACACTGCTACCAATTCTATACGGGCCAGCGCCAAGGACTAGGGCGCTATTTTTATCGCTGCGCTCAAACTCAATATCGTCGGTCTGTCCTCCATAGGTCATGTACAAATAGTTTGTTTTTGCTGGCCACTCAGCAGCCAATGTATCAATTTGCTTAATTACGGGTTTAATGCCGAGCCTTTCCCTCAATCTTCTTATTTTTAATTCCTCTACACCTAGACATCTTCCGATCTGTCTGTCAGAAAATCCAATTCTTTTTGCTTCCCTAATTACATTCTCTTCAAAGTCTGACTTTTGCAGCATATATTCCATGTCCACAATATTTTTTATTCTGGACACAAACCAAGGATCGATCGCAGACAGTTTACTTACCGCTGCAATACTCATTCCTGCCTTTATTGCATTAATCACAGTGAAGAGTACCTCGTCAGTTGGCTGGAGTAATGCCTGTTCTATGGCTTCTATGTCTTCAGATCTTGCGCCAGCATTGATATCTCCGTTCGCTAGTAAACCATCTTTACCAATTTCGCACATCCTTATTGCCTTTTGGATAACCTCTTCAAAGTTAGTTCCTATTGCCATTACTTCACCAACTGACTTCATAGCGCTACCGAGCTTCCGCTTGACTAATTCAAATTTTTGGAAATCCCATCTAGGCATCTTTAGAACTATGTAATCCAAAGATGGTTCAAAATAAGCGCTGGTAACCTTTGTGATTCTATTAATCAATTCATGAAGCGAGTATCCTAGTCCTATCTTTGCCGCCATATATGCCAAAGGATAACCCGTGGCCTTGCTAGCAAGTGCAGAAGATCTTGAAAGTCTTGCATTGATCTCAATCGCGCAATACTCTTCAGAACTAGGATTCAAGCCAAACTGAATGTTACACTCGCCGACAATACCACAATAATCAGCTGCGCGGATCGCGGCTGAACGCAGCATATGATATTCAAAATTATTCAATGTCTGTGAGGGAGCTACCACTATATTGTCTCCTGTATGGACACGCATAGCCAGTACGTTTTCCATGTTACAAACTACGATACTATTTCCATTGTTGTCACGCATGACTTCATACTCAATTTGTTTCCAATCGCCGACGTATCTTTCTATTAAGACCTGGTGAACCATACTTAGGGCAAGACCTCTTTGAACAATCTCTTGCAGTTCGTATTCATTATATGCGACACCACCTCCTTTACCACCTAGTGTATAGGCAACCCTAACGATAACAGGATAGCCAATCTCCTTCGCTGTTCTCAAAGCTTCTGAAAATGAATACACTGGAGCGCTGTTTAAAACTGGAATATCGCTATTCTTCATTGATTCCTTGAATAGCAGCCTATCTTCTGTAATTTCAATTCCTCTTATTTGTGTACCCAGTACCTTGATCCCGTATTTATCTAATATACCAGACCTCTGTAGGGCCACGCCACAATTGAGAGCAGTCTGCCCACCAAATCCCAACATTATAGAATCAGGTCTTTCAGCCTCAATTACTTTTTCAACATACTCGGGGTTGATGGGAACCAAATACACCCTATCTGCAAACCTTGTATCTGTCTGGATTGTCGCAATGTTTGGATTTATTAAAACACTGTTGATTTCATCTTCTTTTAGGGCCTTTAGACACTGTGAACCGGAGTAGTCAAATTAGCGGTCATGATGACTTTCGCCTGCTTCCCCGATCTTAATTGCGCCGCTACCCAGAACTAGAACATTTTTTATAGTTTCTAGCTTTGGCAATTTTCCTCCCGCTTCATATCGCTGGATTATCTCCAAGCACTAGATCCTTTTATTTTTATTGGGTCACCATCAACACTTTCGATTAGTTGTCTCAATTTGTCAAAAACAAACAACGAGTCGTATGGTCCAGGAGATGCTTCAGGGTGGAATTGTACTGCAATGATAGGCTTTGATGTATGCTCAATACCCTCTACAGTATTGTCATCAATGTTCGAGAACCAAATTTTGAAATCCGTATTTTTGAGGCTGGAGGGGTCTATTCCATAGCCGTGATTTTGACTAGTAATGTATGACCGTTTGGTGTGAACGTCTATACATGCTTTGTTTTGACCACGGTGACCAAACTTGAGCTTGTAAGTGTCAGCTCCACCGGCCAATGCAAGGATTTGATTTCCAAGACAAATACCTAGGGTAGGCATAGAAGAATATATTAACTTAGAAGCCGTCTTGATAACAAGATCACAAACCTTTGGATCACCTGGCCCATTACTAATTACTACCCCTTTAGGCTTGTATGCTATTATTTTCTCAAATGGCGTATCCCACGGAAGCTGTATTACTCTATATCCTATTCTAATAATATTACGTATAATGCTATACTTAGTTCCCGTATCAAGCAGGATTATACAATCTTTGTTTTTATCTCCATATTCTAACTGAGTGTTTACGCTGACCTGTGGAAGAAAATTTTGATCATTATAACTTTCACTCTTAATCAGTTGTCTCATTTTACCCTCTTCAATGGGCGCTTCTGAAGCCGAAACCGCGCCAATCATGACTCCGTTAATCCGTAACTTCTTAGTGAGCTCGCGCGTGTCAATTCCATAAATGCCTGGTACGTGTTCTTCGTTCAGCCACTCATCTAATGTTTTAACGCAACTCCAGTGGCTAGCGACACTCGACAGCTCATGAACTATTAGGCCCTTAACCTGAATCTTATCTGATTCGAAAAATTTTGGTAATCCGTACTTGTCCCTAACCGACATACTAGGAACACCATAGTTTCCTACTAGCGGGTAAGTAATACATAATATCTGACCACGATAGGACGGATCTGTAAGAGCTTCTGTATAGCCAACCATCCCAGTATTAAAAACCACCTCGCCTGCGATTTCGCAAGGTAGTCCAAATCCAATACCATTAAACACACTTCCGTCTTCTAACATTAGCTTTGCTTTATATCCGCTATAGCGTCTTTCAAGTACCGGAATTTTAGACCCTCAACGAATAATTTATGTTACAAATTTAAGTTTTTGCAACGCATAATTAATCCTTAACTGTTCATACAAGCGTCACGATTATCACGATAAATACATCTTGCGTAGTATTGATCGACATTACGTAAGACTCAGCTTTCAATTGCTTTTTTGTGCGTTTGAGCACGAAAGCACGTGCATAAATCGACCCGTCTATGACATGCTATGCAAAGAGCAATAGTATCGCATCCGAGCGGGGTGCATGCATTAATTGATACCGTTTCCCTACCACAAAGACACTTCATATCGTTATAGTTGTAGAATTTACAAGATTGTCAATAAAAATCTTACACGTAATAAATAAAGGTAAGATTGTAGCCTGTCAAATAGGAATGAACGCAGAATTAAAGGTGCATCCTTCGTTTTTCCGAGAATTTGCTACCAAGACTTGGCTTTCTCCCACTGACATAGTTAAGGAGCTAGTCGAAAATGCTTTTGATGAAGACGCTACCCAGGTTATTGTCACTATTCAAGATAACGGGAATCTTACAATTGAGGACAACGCAGGAATGGATAATGATGATATGGAGAAATTTCTGCTGTTAGGATCGCCGCACAAGGCCAACGAATCCATATCACCAAAATTAAAAAGAATCAGGACGGGAAGGTATGGGACCGGGCGGCTGTCGTTTCTTACCTCGTTTGAGAAAATGAAGATAAGAACAAAACGTGATAACTTTGGTCTCTCAGCATTGATTGACAGTAGCACGGTGGATAGGTTGTTTTCAGGCAATGCCACGTTAGAAACTCTGAGCGAACCGCCGCTCATGAGGGATGGAACAGAACTTACCTTGATGAATCCTAAAGTTCCAATTGACATCTATAAACTATCCAAAGAGCTCCGAAAATTAGCAATCTTAAGACAACCAATGTTTGAAGTATATATCAAAAGTGCTCAGAACTTCAAAGAATGGGATTTAAATGGTGTGCAGCTAATAAAGGCTCCAGACATTCAAGGCCATCGAATGAATGTCAATTTAGACAATGGGAGAATAACCGGCGAAATAGTCATATCAAGACGCCCACTCTCTGAGGACGAAAAGGGTATTGCTATTATGGTTGGAAGTCACGTCGTAGTTCGTAGCAGTTTTGGTTTCGATACAAAATTCAAGAGAGTAACCGGTTACATCAGATGCAATTCCCTTACGTCTCGGTTTGCAGATAAGTCTGCCTTGATTGAAGACGAAGAGTATGCTAGATTCAATCAGACAATGAGGACGTTTATCGTAGACACCGTTCTTCCCAGTTTAACAGAGTATGAAGATGTTTTAATCACAAGAGAAGAATCTAGGATTTATAAAGAGATTGACAAGGTTTTAGGACAGGCCATTATTGAGAATGTTGAACAGGACGAGCTCGAAGGGTACGAAATGGTTCCAATTAAAGAAATTCGCCCAACAGAAAATGCAGATATTTCCAATGTCAATAGTGTGGACGAGGTATCCACCGGGGACTCTTCTGCAGATTCCGCAACTCACAATATAAATCATAACGGCCAAGAAGTAACGGAGCAAACTCAAGCTCATAGTGAAATTACCCCTCTTATCCAAGATGATGACTTGCTTTTGCCCGAAGCAAAATATGCAAACGAAAATCACGCAGAAATGGTACAAGGGACGAGGGTATTCTCACCATCTGCAATGGAGCAGAGTTCTCCCGCCTCTGGACAACAAACATATCAGTCCGAATTAAGCACTTCAAATCAAGTAGGTGGAAGTCAACTTAAAGAACGAAGAGTTAGAAGACCTATTCTTAAGAAGACGTTTGCACTGAAGAAGGTTGGATACAAGGTAATTCCATACGAAGATGAGTCTGACTCGAGATACAGTTTTACAAATGAGAACGTCGTATTTGTAAATAAGGCGAACTCCACCTATCGTGCAGAAGCAACGAGGGGGGATGAGTTTTTGCTCAGGCATATTATAGGAATAGTTGCCGAGGCCATTGCTGAAACCAAATATCCTGAAGGCAAGGACGCATTAGAACTACAGAACAGGCTCATTGCTGAAGCCATAAGGATTCATGACGATTCAGTAATTAAGAAAGTATGACCAACGGTTATTAGCCCTCGCTAAGCCACACGTAGATACCGATGTGGAAGAGGCCCAAGAACAGCAACAATTTGTCTGAATATAGAAAACTGAGGGCCCAGGCTTCTCAGTACTTGTTGTAAAGCGAATTATCAAGTAACTTCTGCTATGGATAACCCTTAAAAAAACAGATCGTGCCTCCAGCTATCTAATGTATGCACACGGAGACTAAATAGAAACGACTAAATCTGACCAATATTGGATATATGCTGAAAAAGATATGGCTTTTCAATTTATGCCCGGTGCCACAGCTGTAGGAATTTCTTATCAGAATGGGATTGTTTTAGGAGCAGAAAAACGAGTTTCGTATGGCAATTTCGTAGTGAACAAGAACACAAAAAAAACATTTTCTGTAACAAATGAGGTTGGCGCAGCCTGTGCTGGGATGATTGCGGATATGCAAGTTCTAGTAAGGCAAGTAATCGCTCTGGCTAAGATCCGGAAACTAGAAACCAGACGTAATGTAGCGCCAAATTCGATAGCGAAACTAATGTCTGTTATTATGTTCGAAAGACGGTTTTTTCCCCTTCTTACTCAGGTAATTGTCGGGGGTATTGGCACCAAAGCGGAAATATATACGTTGGATCCTCTCGGGTCGGTACTTCCTGATGATTATGCCGCCGTAGGAACGGGTGCTGAAATGGCACTAGGTATCTTGGACAGCGAATATAACCATAGTATGTCACAAGAAAAAGCTAAAGATCTAACAATCAAATCAATCAAATCATCGATTCAAAGGGATGCGTCGAGCGGAGATGGTATAGATTTATTATTTATAACAACTAAAGGCTGGCATGAAGAATCAATGGCCTTTTGAACGAACAGGCCAGTGTCTAGCGCATGGTTACCAATGCTTATCGAACTTTTATTGTAGATTCTCACTTTAGATTCTCGTCCTTTGATAGATTAAAAAGCCTTTAAGGTTAGCATCAACCAACTATGTTATTTGTTTATGCGCTTCCCAATACTCATCGCTTATGTAGTGCAAATTATCGATTATGTATCCTTTTAACTTAGCCGCTGCGGTTTCACTGTCCTCCATTGCGATACCAGTAGCCAGCGCCTTTAGATGAACCTCATCTTTAACAACGACTATGTCGTCTTTCTTAAAAATGTCAAATTTCGTAATGCCTGGCCTCATTATTTTTGCGCCATTACAAACGAACTTGACCGCACCCATGTCAACTAGTACGGACGGAAAACGTTCCACCAACTTTGGTTCGCCTAAAAAAGGCAAGATAATATTCTGATTTATTTCGATAGCCGTAAAATTCTCGGATTTGATAATCCGTTTCCCGTCTGCGATTTCGTAAACCTTAAAACTTTTGGTCCTGGGTAGAATATCTTCCGGCCATTTCTTTTTAATTATTTCAGTCACGGCAGAGCTATCTCTTTTCGAGAGAACAGATATTCTCAATAATATCAGCGTTTTAAAAAATATGGGTTTTTATAATACCTATCATGCATGAACGGAAGGAATGTGAACGCTAGCGAAATGGATTTGCAATTAGTGTTTGATGCTTGTATTGTCATCATTACCGACATCCGATAACCGACTCCCTTACCACAATTTGATATCATTATAACCTCATACTTTTTCGAATTTTGAACTATAACACCTCAAAAATAGCCGGTCATATAGTTGTTTGACTATGCTGGCAGTAGCTCCCCATATTACTTCACTCTTGTATTTGAATATAAACCTGTCTTTGGTAGATATATAGTCGTGTAGTCTATCAGAAGCAATGGTATTTAACAAGCCTACCAGAGGAACGTCAAGAATGCATTGTACTTCATCTAAGAGAATCCTTGGTTTGGGTATTTTATCTTGTACTGTAATGTATGGAGTTATAAGATAGTTTGAGGTTACAGTCCTAACGGGCTCTAAACTCCCGCATATATCCTTCTCTGTGAAGGCAAGGCCCACTTCTTCTCTCGTTTCTCTTAAAGCAGTAAAATATAGTTCCCTGTCCTCTTTTACAAACGTTCCACCTGGGAAGCATACTTCGTCAGCGTGTGATTTCAGGCCAGAACTGCGCTTAGTAAACAATATTCGAGGTAATCCATAACCATAATGAATTATTAAGAGAACCGATGCCATTAGAGGTCTGTCACGACCCCGCGCGCACTTGAAGTCGGGTCGTGTTACTGGGTCTAAACATGTTAAAATATCTTCCCTCTTAATCATCTGTTGTTCTCTATTCTAATATTGCCAAAGTCGGGATGTAGTAAATAAAAATTATGCTAATCTCAACAATCTACATACTCTATTCACGTATTATTATAATAATTTGACACATAAAAATAATCCTTGCGCCTAATACCAGGACATGGTCTTAATCTAAAGGAAGGGCAATTCCTGATTAAACCTCGCATTTAATAAACCCCAATACGAATCAAAAGGCTACACACGATAATGAAACTAAGCTATGAATTGAACCCACCTAGGATTTTGAACAAAAACAATTTCGATATTTCCAATATTAATGAGCAAATTAAGCATTTTACAAGACGTGCAACGGCATTAACAGAATATGCTGATGGAATTCATATAACTGATTCAGTTCTAGGAATTGCTCGGATATCCAGCATCACTGCAGCAGGTTATGTTAAAAGATGTGGGAGTCCATTAAGTATCAGCTGCAGCCTTCGGGTTAGGGATAGAAATTTAACGTCAATTAGTCAATTCGTTTGTGATGCAATTCTGGTTGGTGTTCAAGGTTTGTTAGTGTTGGCAGGGGACGAGCCCTCTGAGGGTCCAATAGGATCGGACTTGAAACCCAGCGAGGTGCTAAATCTGTTGCATAATAGAAAATATGACTCTCTCCTAGCCTTGAACCTCTCGGTACCGCACAAAATCAGACATAGGAATTCTATTCGGAGAAAACTTGATGCTAGACCCAATGCACTTGTAACACAGTCGATTGTCTCGCTGGCCGATCTCGGAGAAATAGTTGATATTGCAAAACCTTTCAATATCAAAGTTGTTGCCTGTATTATGGTTCCTTCACAAAAGAATACATCTTCGGCGGATGCCATTGGTCTGAACTGGAAGGAATATGCAAATAACCCAATTGATTTTGTATTGCAGGCAGCAAAAATAGCGGACGAAGTACTTATTACTTCTCCTAACAGTTTCGCATCTGGACTTGACTTATTAAAAGAGGTAAAGGGATTATTGAAGCATTAGAATGTTTCTTGCATTTTTCTGGCAGTCACAATCTCAGCTCTCAACTCGTCTATGACTTTTCTTTGATAATCATGTAAGTCACTATCCTCAGTTAACCTGGGTCTCCTATAGTCAATGACAATTTCTTTTTTAACCTTCCCTGGCCTGCTTGTAAAGATTACGACCTTGTCTCCCAAGCATACAGATTCAATTATATTGTGCGTAACGAAAATAATGGTCTTTCTGGTTTTCGCCCATATTAGCTGTAATTCTACTAGAAGCAAGTCTCTGGTCTGAGAATCCAGTCCAGCGAAGGGCTCATCCATTAAAAGTACTTCTGGATCCATTACTAGTGCCCTCGCAATTGCAACTCTTTGCTTCATCCCACCAGACAATTGATAGGTAAATGCTTTAGAGAATTTTGTCAACTGCATCATGTCAAGATAATGCATAGCTATTTCGTTCCTTTTCTTCTTCTCAACTCCTGCCATTCTGAGCCCGAATTCCACATTTTCAATAACATTCAGCCACGGAAACAATGCATTTTCTTGGAATACCATGATCCTATCAGGACCGGTATTTGTTACTGGCCTCCCATTTAGAATAACCTCCCCTTGAGTAGGTCTATCTAATCCAGCTAAAATATTAAGGAGGGTAGATTTGCCGCATCCTGAAGGGCCAACGAAACATACAAACTGACCTTCGGCTATGGAGAGATTAACATCCTCAATTGCCGTGATGTAGTCAATGCCATCTGTATGTGTTCGTCGAAATTTCTTAGTTACATTTTTGATCTGAACCTTAGCCAACTATGAAATGTGCTCCTAGAAGAGAAGTTGAATAACCTAATCTAGAATTTAATCTTATGCCAATTCAATCAATAGTCACATTGTAAGCGTCTATAATGTGCCGAAAGATCAATGATTCACTATAAACATGCACGATTAGTTTGGCCATCTGAGCCAGTACGCCTTTACATGAACTTTTACTGAAGAAGGGTTAAGATCTCCTTTATTCCGGCATCTGTTTTGAATCCGCGCTTATCGAGGCTAGTTTTTGAAGATCTATAGCCCGATCTTGATAGCCTTTCAATAGTCTTTGCAACAGAATGAGGACTGGTTTTTAATTTGGCGGCGATTTCGTCTGTAATAAAATAGTATGGGATATCGTCGTTCTCTTCGAAGCATGTACTTAACATAGATCTATCTACTATGGCATTATCCTGCAGACCGGAACCAACTTTATTCAAGTTATACCTTTCCATCTTTTTGATCAAACACTTATCAAACAATCTTGAGATCCATAGTTGACCGGCGATGTTGAAGCTATTTCCACACAAACCGCACGCATCTGGCTTATTGTATTGTTTAGATACCATCCTATTTCCGCACTTCTCACAATGCTGTATAAAGCCTAATTTATGATGGACCATGTTTGCTTCTATACTGCTTAATTTGACTCTAGCATAGATTCTGATATATTGCGAGTAACTGTGAGCAAATAACGGTTCTATGCTCAGTCCAAACCTAGAGGCAGTCAAGCTTATCTGTGACAATAAAATCCGAATTGCAATTTCGTTTGTATAATGACACCTGATTGCCCTACCATAATATTTACGAAAACAAACATCATTAAATTTTCCACATAATACTGCTGTATCAGTTGCAGTAACCGAAATTAAGCCGGAATCAAGAACAGATCTAAGCGCACAGTCAATATATGGAGCAGGAGATCCGAACGGATCCAAATCAAGCACGGCAAATCTGTCGCTTTTTTTTGTTTGACATGACAAAAGAAACTTACAGGCCTCGTTTACCGAGAAGTTACATTTTCTTTCAACAAAATTTAAAACTGCATTTTTTTTTGACAACTCTATTGCAAGGGGATTCAAGTCATTTATGTAAACTTCGTCGATTTCCTGAACCTCTACAGCTACCCTTAGGGCTCTTGCGCCGACTCCACTGAGCGGATCTGCATAAGTTTTTTGCTTTATGGTCATATCATGAAGAAACGCTCTATAAACAAGGATAGATATATCACGGCTCAGTTTGGCTGAAGGATTAAAGAAAGCAGGGTTCTTTGGCGGAACTCGACTAGTTAGAGACAGGGCGGGAACAAGTAACTTTGTATTCCCCTCTACAGTTTTGCCTGTTTCGTCTAATAGCACACTAACGACACGCATTCCAATCTGCATCCAAAAATATAAACCAACAAGTACGCTTAAGCCAAATTCATAATAGGTACTTGCTCTATAACAGATGCATAAAAGGATAGCATACTGTTGCAGTGTATGAATAATACTGTTAGTATCGGCGGAGTTGATGAAGCAGGCCGCGGATCAATTATTGGGCCGCTAGTTGTCGCGGGAATAAGCTTCAAGAAGGACACTGTATTCGAACTGCGTAACATAGGCGTTAAGGACTCAAAAGCATTAACACCCAAGTCACGTGTTAACCTCTGTACTCAACTTAAGAAGATAGCCAGTTCGATTTGTATTTATAAAATGGATTGTCGCGTAATAGACCACAATGTGAATTTGAAAAGCTTAAACAGGCTAGAGGCTAGGATGATGGCGCATGTAATAAGTAATCTTAAAGTTGATGAGGTGTTTGTAGATTCATGTGACGTTAATCCAGACAGATACAAGCATTGTATATTATCGTATCTCCCCACAGTAAAAGTAAAACTACGCTCTATGCATCACGCAGACAGGATAAATAGAGTTGTAGCTGCAGCCTCGATTGTAGCCAAAGTTACCAGAGATCAAGAAATAGAAAAAATTCGTAAGACACATTGCGATATAGGGAGCGGATATCCCTCTGACTACAAGACAATGGGATTTATCAGGGACTGGGTCTCAAAATATAAATGTGCTCCTAACTTTGCGAGGAGATCTTGGAGACCACTGAAACAGATGCTAGTAGAAATTGAGCGATATGAACTAGGTCATTTTTGATGATACTTAGCATGTATTATGCTATGGTCCTTATCAAACGGATCAAGATTGATAATCTGATCAATATGGAATCCGTTCTCTTGTAGCCTCTTTGCCTCACGGGCTACTACTGCTGGAGGGTCCATCGTCACGTCTATACTTCTTGTCTTGATGACTACTAAGATTGGGGCTCCTTGTTTAAGATAAGCGTGGCAGTTTACTATTGCGATATCAGTTTGGTCAGCTTGTGCTATATCTGAATAGACTAGGTCTACCTTACCAAAGATCGAGAAATATGATTGAGGTTTTCTGGCATCCTCAATTATTGGCACGACATTTGCTCGCTTGGAAGCAACATTCTCTATTAGCTCTCTTCCGACTCTTATCGCTGGTTCTACTGCAAAAACAATTCCATCTAATCCCACTATGTCAGAAATATGGCTTACAGTTGTTCCTGTCGATGCGCCGAGATATAAAACTTTCATGGACTTCTTTATGGGCAGATCGTTTAGACCCTTTTTCATGGCCCCTGCTAGTTTGCTTCTGTAAGGGTCCCATACACGATATTCGGCTCCTTTCTGTTTTACTAGCTTTTCTCCATATACGCTGTTGCCTTCTACCAGATTAAGTGTTGCTAGCTGCCTTTGTCCATCAATTACTATCCATTTGACAATATCAAAGTGCGTATTATCATCATTTTCTGTGAAAAGAGAGTTATTATTTGACATTCTAACACAGTTATGCTTGTGCTTTTATTTGCAATATAATCTAAGCAATTTGATTGAATTCAAGGTCACAGTTTACTCGCTTTTTAGTTTATAATTTGGAGAATGATTAAAACCGGCGCTTTCCGAACTTGTTTTTAATCCTCTTTTTGCTTTTGGTAAATTTGCCCCGCCTTGAATCGGAAAACTGTTGTTGCTGACGCTGAATATGTTGATTAAACTTTCTACTTCTAATTTTATCTTCATCTGGTTCTTTGTATTTTTCCTTAATTTCGGAAATCCTCTTCTCCAATTTGTTTAAAATAGACTGATCTTTGCCGGATCGTCTGTATAGATCAATCCTAGCCGCAATCGCAACCTTCGATGCGACCGCTCTGGCGATTTTCCCACGCTGCCATTTTGGGGCAGAATGAACCATGGCGTGCTGGAATAATAAACCGTGCTTTGGAGGCCTAGCTCCGGACTTGAGGGCTCTAAATAATGCCTTTTCAGCACCTAGTACCTGAATAGTACTAGCGGAAGAGAACGCCAGTCTGTTCAAACTACCTGCTTTGGATATCAGTCTTGCCCCAACTAAAGCAGTCAATATCTGCTTTACATTGGGAGCAACAACTTCCATCGTATCTTCTAGATATTCAGCTATAATCCTACGTAGCTCAGACTCTAGTAAAACCTCGTTTGCAATTTTTTTTAGTATTTCAAGACTTTTACTAGAAGCATCTCCACCCTTGCTCCTCGTTGCTGCGTCAAGTATGATTTCTACCTTTCTGTCTTGGAGTCCAGCCTGCTCTAGCATCTGTTTAGTAATATTTTGCCTTAAACCAGCTTTTGCTACTATTTCTGCGTATAAATTGGGACTTTGGATCAAATTGTCCAGCTCAGGAAAATGTAAGCCATACCACTCACGCATTCTAGTCGATAAAACATTCACTAGTTTATCCAACTCGTCCAATGCGCTGATTGCCTGTATTATATGGAGATCCAGTTTTTCGGAGGCTTCTCTTACCCTAGTCGATGAAAATTCGATAGCAAAGTTTCTGAGCTTTTGCATGGCTTCCGCTTCGTTTTTGACAAGCTGGGATTTTACCATTAGCGCAGGTTTTTCATTTTGGATCTTTCTTTGCTCATCGTCGGACATTATATGGCTGTTCAATCCTGATTGTCTTAAAAGCAGCATTATACTTGCATCGTTAACAGATATCAAATCAAATGAATGTAATATTTCAGTCAGCTGATCGAGCTCAGCAGAGCTCTTGCCATCTTTCAGTAAACGATATGAGTGAATTGGGTTGTCAAATTTCCTTGAGGCTATTAAATTATTACTCTCATCAAACGCCGCAAGTCCGGTCTCTAGAAGCAAAACAGAGCAGATATTAGTCATTACTCACTCAATTCCTTGTATCATCTTATTAAAAAAGATAGCATCCATAGTATCGTTAATAGACTGCAGCCAGGAGAATCTCAACCTCATAGTGTTTACATAGGAGCATCCTATTTCCGCTTTTACGATAGCATGCCCGATTTTATCTGGAATCTACTAAACGTGGGTACTTATCACCCTTGATCATATAGCAATAATATCATATTATATTCACATTAAAATAAAAGATTAACGCTAAAATAGCAAATGTTGTTTGGAAATAAAGGCAAGAAGAGTTCAGCATCGACACCAAAAAAGCAGGTCCTTATCACTAGGCAGACTGCTGATGGCATTATTACATATTCCAAAACATGTCATCCAAATGAAGGAATCCTGATTTTGGGTGGAAAGAGTAACAAAAACGAGATAGTCGTCGACAGTCTGATTCTTCCTCCATTTTCAGTACATGGTCCATATTACTCTGGCTTCCCAAGCTATGATCTACCATTTGATCTTTCTTATGTGGGAACAGCGCATTCTCACCCGAGCGGCTCTAATAAGCCC
The DNA here is from genome assembly GCA_046724555.1 of Thermoproteota archaeon. GTDB lineage: Archaea > Thermoproteota > Nitrososphaeria > Nitrososphaerales > Nitrososphaeraceae > JAFAQB01. Next base: position 26,856 of record JBKOWU010000058.1, read on the forward strand.
TCTCTCGAGGATCTTAATAATTACTATGGTTTAGTATCTATAATCATAAATTATCCATATACTTATGATACCATCGCCGCATTTGACAGAGACGGAAACCATATGAAATTGCAAATAATCACTGCTGTAAGTGAGAAATGACCTGCTGAAAATTTTCAATATTTCCCAAGGCTAATAAGATTTTCAGAGCTAATTGACCTCGATAGATCGTAAGAACCTTTTATGTTCGTTCTCCTTATTGTTTTTGTACATGCATCTAATTGTTGCTCAATTATGTCATTTATCGTGCCTCAAAACCCCTTAGGGATAGGGATGGAGATTATAGGTGTATTCCATATTAAACAAGATTTAAACAAAATGAATATGTCCACCAAAATGTACAAATGCAAGTTATGCCTTTTCACTAGTATTGACCCTAGAAGAACTGCGCGCGAAAGCATTATTTCAGAATACTATCGACGTATGGATAATGTTCTGCGAGGAAAAAGGACAAGAATGGTGGGATATTAGTGGTTACCGCGCATTCATAAATCACCTTCAAAGTAGCGGTGTCAGGATGCAAAAATTTCCCTTGTGCATCAAAGAATCAGGCGGAATATATGAAAGAGGGAGAGACAAGACAAAGTTCCTAGACGAACTATCTAAACTCTCATCCGACGATGCATCAGCGTATACCATAAAGCTTTCAGACCCTTTGCTTAATGCAATAAGATCATTTCGAGCTATCAAGGCTAGCCAACAAGGTGGAACTTAGAGCTGTTTGATCCTAAGATTCTTCATCTTTGGATTGACTATTGATTCTAAACCTCTAGATATTAGAACAAACGACACACTCGTAATTCCAATCATTAAGCCCGGTGGCAATATCCACCACCACATTCCTCTTGCAGCTGCATTTGCCGATTGTGCATCGTGAAGGATTACGCCCCATGTGGGAATCGTAGGATCTCCAAGTCCAATGAAACTTAACCCGGATTCCCCTAAAATGGCAGTAGGAACCGATAACGCAATTGTAGCAAAAGCGAAAGGCAACAGTTGGGGTATGATATGCCTAAAGATTATCCGTATATCTGATTCTCCCATCAATTTTGCAGCCTCAACATATGGGTAATTCTTTATCTGTAATCCCATGCTTCTGCTAATCAGAGCCATCCCTATCCATCCAAATAGGATAAAGAAACCCACTATAAGAAATAGACTTCTGCCTATAGTTATAGCAAGTATAATCAAGATAAACAACACTGGGATATTTATGACGATCTGTACAATTGTCATCATAATTGGTTCTATTCTTTTGCCTTTGTATGCAGCTACTAAGCCATAGAATAATCCTATGAATGTGGAAACAATCGCCACAGAGAGGCCTATAAACAGAGCCACTGGAGTTCCCCACAATATACCTATAGACAAGTCATGTCTTAATTCATCGGTACCCAACAAGCCGTAAACCTTGCCGCCAAGGATAAATTCTGAGTTTAAAACTTTGTCATGCTCATCAAAAAAAGAAAAGGATATATTTAGAGTATAGACACCCTTTAATACACTTGCTTTATCTAGTGCTGAAAAAAGCATTATCTGAGGCCTTGTAATGTCTACATCATAGCTGAATTTATCGACATAACTCCTAAGATTGTCTTGAATTTCATTTTCTGTGGAAAATACTGTGTCTCTAAAAACATAGTTTTGGCCTTGAGGGGAAGGAAGAGAGGATGAAATAATCGCAAATGAATTGCCATCTGGTCTAGATAATTCAACGTCTACTAGAGGTGGGGTGGCACCATATTGTACGGCGTAATTTATCATAAAGTCACTAGGAAAAAAATCATAATTGAATGCAAATTTGTACGAATAGTTTAGTGTACTTATGCCTTCATCTAATCCTTTTCTTATGGCAGCATTTCTCAGAATCAAATGTTCAGGCTCCTTAGCGGGGGCGAAAAGGTTGATCCAACTCGGCATAGCAGCTTTTGGATATTTTATCCAGTAGTTTGGATTGTTCCATTGTTTAAACGATTCTAATGGAATAGCGGTAGCAGCAAATATAGACAAACCAATTAGAAAGAAAAGTATAGCAATCCCTGCTACTCCGGTTTTTAAGCTTATAAATTGACGTATAAATTCGGGTAGCATCATCAAAAAAGATCATCCTATCCTCACTCGGGGATCAAAGTATTGAGACATCAAGTCAACTATGAACATGGTGATTACAAAAATAAGAGTCGCAACATATGTCAGTCCTATGATGACTGGGATATCCATTACACTAATGGCATTAAATGCGAGTAAACCCATTCCTGGCCAGTTAAAAACTATTTCGATAAGAAAAGCTCCTCCAAGAGAACCTGAAAGCGATAGAGCAATTGCCGTGAACGTAGGGGGTGCAGCATTCTTTAGTGCATGAAAATAGGTTATCCTTCTATTTGAAATCCCTTGTGCCCTCTTGGCCGCTATGAAATCTTCGTTAAAGATATTAATCACGTAGTACCTGACTGTATAAGCCCAGGCCCCAAAGCCAACCAAAACTAGAGTGACCAATGGCAAGATCATGTGGTATAAGAGATCAAGAATGTAATATGGGTCAGCCGGGGATGTCGTAGGAGTTGCCCTCGACGGAAATATAGGAAATATAAATGCAAACACAATTATCATCATCATACCTATAAAAAAGGTCGGAACACTAATGCTGAATATGGCGGAGCTAGATGTAAACTTGTCTGCTATTGAACCAGTCCTGCTAGCAGAGTACGCCCCGAGATAGAGTCCAATGAATGTGATTATGAGAGTAGAACTTGTAAATAATAATATCGTATTTGGTAATTTCTCGAGTATTATATTACTTACCTTTTGCGAACCTAAATCGCTAGTTAAGAAGAGTGCATTCCCAAGGTCTAAGCTCATGGTTTTAAATAGCTTTGACAATAACGCTTTTGGCGAATACCACGGCTCATCTAATCCTTGCGAGTGAATGCGAGCATTTATCTGACTATTAATATAACTTTGAAGTTCTTGTTGGGATTTAAATCTGGATATCAACCTATTGTCATGACTGGTCTCTTGTAAAACTGATTGTTGTGCATTGCGCCGAAGTATATCATCCATTGTGGCTCCCAATAGCGCTATAGTTATAATCAGAACTGCACAGAGTGTAACAAACATTCTAACAAACCTGGTAATTAACAAACGCTTGAAACCCATATACTGCGATAGTACTACTATGTTTGCTATTATAAGATTTTCAGCTACATTGTGCATTAGTTTGCAGTTCCTTTATAACGCCGATAATTACTAAAAGCCAAGTATCGTGTTAAAAACAAGATGATAATTCAGCTGTTCGTTTGATCGTCTGTGCATAAAGTACTTTAATAGGACCATATAAGATTATGCGTGGTCACTCAAACAAGGTCAGAGTACGAGGGTTTACTCAAGCGTCTAGAGAGTCAACTTGGCAACACGTCCAGAAAGATCGTGTCAAGACTAGAACTACCTACTCCGCAAATTATGTGGGTTGGCCAGAGGACGATCTTTAGGAACTTTATGGAATTTCCAAAAGCGCTCCGAAGAGACCCGGAAAAATTGTTACTTTATCTTAACAAGGAGTTGGCATCAGCTGGATATATTGCCGGCGAAAGGGTAATTTTTCTTGGTCGCAAAGAACCATCATCGTTTGGAGCACTAATAGACAGGTATGTTAAGGACTATGTGATCTGTCCTGTGTGCGGAAGTCCCGACACCAGAACGGAGAAAAGTAAGAAGGTAGGATTTCTGTTATGCGAAGCATGTGGTGCACGCTCCTCAATTAAAGGCAATTATGCTTAGCGTATTCGCAGCGGATGTGGTAGAAATAATATTGCAGCAGTAGATATTAGTTATGCAAACTTTCAGAAAAACAAAGCTCAAATATAGGTTGGCATAAACGTGACGCTCACTTTAATGCCACACAGCTGAGGCTATTTTATTATATATGCATGAAATTTTTTTTAGCTGAGGCCGAGATATGCTTTACTATGGGTTATAAGTATCAAGTGACTGATCTTCAAGCAGATATGACAGCATTAGTTTCGCTTAATCAAGAAACGACTGCAGCACAGAACCCAGACAATACATTTACAATCGGTCAAAGTTGGGGCGCGTTACGAAAAGCATGGAAGGGCTATAGGATCGCAAAGGTTCAAGCTGACGATGTGAAAATGAGAGAATATGCAACCAAGATTCGAAAGATCCAATCAGAACTTAACGTAAGTGTATCTTCTTTCCCACATCTGAATATTACTTAAACCTGACCGCACCTTTTTTTCTTAGAATATAATACTCTAAACATCACATTTTTCGGCCAAATTCTGCGGTAGCGTATGAGCTTGCGTGTATCGATAATGAAAAAATAGGCTGATATAATGTTCCCAACGAAAGATATTGTATATACTAGATTGCGATAAACTGCAAGCCTCCGCCGTTTAAACGATATGTAATTATTTGCCTTAAGCGAAATTTTCTAGCGGCTGATCGTTTTTGGAGGATGATAGAAATATGGAAGAAGTCCGTCAATCGAGGGATGAACAAGAACCAAATAAAGACGAAGAGATAACCGCACTTAGCGAAGAATTGAAATATGTAAAAGAAGAACTGTCTAAGGTTAGGGAGTCATCTCAGAGCAATCTTAATAAATTAAAATACCTTATGGCCGATTTCGACAATTACAGGAAACAAATGGAAAAGCAGGTGGCCTCAAAAGTTGAGTCAAGCAAGGCTGAAGTCTTATTAAAATTTTTAAGCATTAGGGACGATTACCTCAGGGCTTTAGAAATAGCAAAGCAAAGTATGTCTGAAGGAGTAGTACTTGAAGGATTAGAGGCAATCCTAAAGAACTTGGACTCTTTGCTCAGATCGGAGGGGGTGATGGAGATAGAAACTATAGGAACTCCTTTTGATCCAAATATTCATGACGCTTTAAGTTTCTCATATCGTGATGACATGCCAGAAAATACTGTTACAGGTGAGATTCGAAAGGGGTATATGTTAAACAATAAAGTTTTAAGACCCAGCCTTGTAGAAATCTCTAAAAAGATAGTTAAAAATATCATTAATGATACAGAGACAATAGAAAAGGAGACGAGAAATTAGAGATGGCGAAAATTATAGGAATTGATCTTGGAACAAGTAACTCTGCCGCAGCAGCGATGGTGGGTGGCAAACCTACAATCATTCAGGCCGCTGAAGGCACTTCTATTGGAGGAAAAGCATTTCCCTCCGTTGTAGCTTTTACTCCTGAAGGTCAGCTTATCGTAGGTGAGCCGGCACGCCGACAGATGATATCGAATGCTGAAGGCACCGTGATAGCAGCTAAACGCAAGATGGGAACAGATTTTAAATTTAGCGTTTTTGGCAAACAGTATACTCCACAACAGATATCCTCATTTATCTTGCAGAAGATAAAGAGAGATGCTGAAGCTTTTCTAGGGGAAACCGTAGATAAAGCTGTGATTACCGTGCCTGCTTACTTTAATGATAACCAGAGGCAGGCAACGAAAGATGCAGGAGAAATAGCGGGATTGCAAGTGGTAAGGATTATTAACGAACCTACAGCTGCATCGTTGGCTTATGGATTGGATAAGGTTCAGAAGGACCTTAAGATTATGGTTTTTGATCTCGGCGGCGGTACACTAGACGTAACAATAATGGAAATGGGCGGCGGAGTTTTTCAGGTTAAAAGTACTTCTGGAGACACACAGCTTGGTGGAACCGACATGGATAATACTTTGGTTGATTATGTTTTACAAGAATTCAACAAGCAATCTGGGTTGGATATTAGAAGCGACAAAGCTGCAATGATGAGAATTCGAGAAGCGGCGGAAAAAGCAAAAATCGAACTGTCCAACGTTGTTACGACTGAGATAAATCTGCCGTTCCTTGCATATGATGCTACAACCGGTCCGAAGAATCTTGTATTGTCAATCACGAGGGCTAAACTTGAGGAACTTCTGCGACCTATAGTCGAAAGATGCAGATCACCGATGATGCAAGCTCTGCAGGACGCCAAGATATCTCCTCCAGATGTAGACAAAATAATATTGATTGGAGGACCAACAAGAATGCCAATCGTAAGGCAGTTTGTTGCAACGGTGATGGGGAAGGAGGCTGAGCGTGGCGTCGATCCCATGGAGGCAGTCGCAATGGGAGCGGCCATTCAGGGAGCCATTATTTCTGGAGACGTCTCAACGGATATACTTTTGGTAGATGTTACGCCGCTTACATTAGGCGTAGAAGTGCTGGGCGGTCTAAAGGAGCCCCTGATAGAACGCAATACTACAATACCTACGAAAAAGAGCAAAGTGTTTACAACAGCAGCAGATTACCAAACTGCAGTCACTATTCATGTAGTGCAAGGAGAAAGACCGATGGCTTCTGATTGTGTTTCCTTGGGAATGTTTAATCTATCAGGAATTCCCCCAGCTCCAAGGGGAATTCCTCAGATTGAAGTCACTTTTGATATCGATGCAAACGGAATTCTAAATGTCACTGCCAAAGATCTTGCAACATCTAAAGAGGCAAAAATAACTATAACTGCAAATGCTAAACTATCAAAGGAAGAGATTGAGAAGCTAAAGAAAGAATCAGAGCAATTTGCAGAAGCTGACAAAAAGAAGAAGGAAGACGCTGAAATAAGGAATGAGGCTGATAACTTGATCTATGCAGCGGAGAAGCTCGTAAAACAAGATCTCAAGGACAAGATCAAACCCGAACAAGAAGACAGGGTCAACAAATCCGTTCAAGAATTGAAAGAAGCGATAGCCAGTAACGATGGCACTAGCATAAAATCAAAGACACAAGAGTTGAAGACTGTTCTAGGCGAGATCAGCGCCGAGGCCTATAGAGCAGCATCAGCAGCACCTGGAGCAGCATCAGCAGCACCTGGAGCAGCATCAGCAGCACCTGGAGCAGCATCAGCAGCACCTGGAGCAGCATCTTCGGAGGCAGCAGCCGGACCCAGCAGCACCTCAGATACTACAACTCCACCGCCTGCCACTTAGACACAAGTGGTATTGCGGAGTAATAATTTTGATCCATATTTGATAGGAACGTGAAAAAATGAGCAATAAAAGGGACTACTATGAGGTTCTAGGCGTCCCGAGAGGTGCAAACAAGGACGAAATCAAAAATGCTTATCGAAAGCTAGCATTACAATATCATCCCGATAGAAATAAAACTGCTGGATCAGAAGAAAAATTCAAGGAAATTTCGGAAGCATATGCTGTTCTTTCTGATGATGAAAAAAGAAAGCGATACGATACATATGGTCATGTTGGATCTGAGGAAGTGTTCAGAGGATCAGAAGCAAATTTTGACGAAATCTTTAAGGACATGGGGTTTGGGGGTTTCAGAGACATATTTGAACAGATATTTGGAAATCGCACTGGCTTCGGTCGTGTCAATACTGGGGACCCCTTTGGTTTTGGTTTTAGCTTTGGCGGCGGCAGAACAAAAGGACAAGATCTTGTATATGATGTCGAGCTTTCATTCGAGGAAGTACTTAGAGGAAGGAAGGAGGAATTGGAGCTACCAAAGCTCGAGAAATGTAACAGTTGTGGCGGAAGTGGCGCTGCAGCAGGAACAAAACCGAGAAAATGCACTGTCTGCGACGGTCAAGGCCAGACGAGACGAATATACAGTCAAAATAGATTTTCTACTTTCGTCTCATTAGAACCATGTCGCACCTGTCAAGGACAGGGCGAAATTATAGATAAACCTTGCAATGTATGTGGCGGCTCAGGCAATGTCAAAAAGAACAAAAAAATTAGGTTAGAAATTCCTGCAGGAGTAGAAGACGGGATGACACTGCAGTTGCGTGGAGAAGGACAGCCTTCAGAAAATGGTCCTCCGGGCGACTTGTTGATAAGAATTCATGTACAACCACATCCACTTTTCGAACGACTCGAAGATGGTCACATTCTTTATAATCTTAACCTTAAATTTACTGACTTGGCATTGGGGGCTGATATTACAGTTCCTACATTGGATGGTAAGGAGAAATTAAGAATCCCTCAAGGGACTCAACCAAACACTATCCTGAAAATCAAGAATAAAGGACTACCCCGCTACGGATCATATGGCAGAGGTGACCTTCTTGCTCGAATCAATATTAAGATCCCAACTAAACTCGATGATAAACAAAAGTCCTTGCTTAAGGATTTAGATATAGCTTTCCAAAATTCTCAATGAAATTAATGCCTATACGGTTGGCCCATAGTATATATTCTCATATATTTCTGATCTTTCATTATAGACTATGCCCGTAATCGAGGCAAGGAAGCTCTCAAAGATATACAGCAGTTCAAAACACGCTGCCTTGTCCAATGTTTCATTGGACGTGGACGCCGGCAAGATATTTACTCTTCTGGGCAGAAACGGCGCAGGTAAAACCACTTTTATACGTATCTGTGCTACTCAGTTATTGCCATCTAGCGGATACATACGCATTCTTGGATGTGATATTCTTGGCGAGCCACATAAAGTAAGGAATCTAATTTCAATTGTACCACAGGAAGGGAGACCCTTGAGAGCACTTACTCCCTGGGATCATGTATACAATTGGTTACAGATAAGGGGAGAAAGTAGAAGTGTAGCCAAAGAAAAGACAGAAGATATATTGCATAATCTTGAACTTTATAAAGCAAAGGATAAGCCTGCAATGAACCTCTCCGGTGGTATGAAACAAAAGATACTCGTCGCCATGGCAATGGCTGCAGATGCAGAATTACTGTTCCTTGACGAGCCGACAATTGGGTTGGATCCGATTTCTAGGCGCCAAGTCTGGTCAGCAATTAAAAGGTGGAAAAAAGGTAACAGATCGATATTGTTAACAACTCATTATATGGACGAAGCTGAGATGCTCTCAGATTATATCGTTATAATAGATAACGGCCATATAATCGCAGAAGGCACTGTTCGCGATTTACGCAAATTTATACCCCAGAACATAAGGGTAGATATAGCGAAGAACGGCATTAATAGCGAAATGCTTACACGCTACGGTTCAGTACTAGATACGGGTGCTGACAGCATAAGGGTTTTCACATTTGAGTCTAGCATCAAGGAGCTATCGGAGTTTGCTATAAAAAGGAATCTATCCTTTACAGTCTCACCGATCACGCTCGATGATGTGTTTGTTTCGTTAGTAGGTGAAGGTTATGGAGCAGAGACGGGTCCATTTATAGATTATAGTTCTCGCGCTGCCTAGTCATACACTCTACAAAGCTTCATTGTGGATTTTGTTGGGTGGGCGCGTGTGAAAATTTGAAACGACCAAGCAGACATATTATACTGGGCTTTACTTGCTACGTTGTCACGATTTCTTTTATAGTATATATATTAGGATAATGCCATGGCAAGTTGTCGCGGGGGTTGCCAAGCCTGGTCAACGGCGTGAGACCAGACGTTTGTGTCTAGCACGGAGCTCAGATGTCTTTGAAGACATTGACTGGGTTACCTCATCCCTTAGGGGTTCGTGGGTTCAAATCCCACCTCCCGCATCTCAAATTTATTGGTGTCGATAAAAACGTACGAATTTCTTATGCGTTGTGAGAGTTTTTAGAAGTCTGTTCTTATATGACAACCTATTCAATGAGAACGGACAGTTTATCTCATAGACAAAACCATAAAATTGATGTATAAAGATTTATTGGGTCAGTTGGTAACAGCTGAATGAAATAAATTATTATTATTCCGTCGGTGCCAAAATCATTGCTTTATGGAGTAATGACCTTGTGGCAAGAAAGAGTGTTGAGTTATTAAGGTGCGTAGCATACTTGTTGGTGGTGTCCTCTAACGAACAATGAAACTAGCCATCAACCCTTGCTTGTGGCTTTCGATATGGATGGCACGCTTGTTGATGGAAGACTCGTCTTTGCTGTTGCAGATAGATTAGGCTTGTCAGATAAAGTCAGACAAATTCAGGAAAACCCGACTCTACTTGGCTACCAACAAAGTGAAAGTATAGCACGCCTGTTTAAGGGGCTCTCGGTTGACGACATAACTCAAGGAATTGAAAGCCTTCGTCTAATGAGAAATTGTGAGAAGGTTGTTGAAGATCTCAAAGAGCAAGGACATATACTTGGCATAATAAGCGATAGTTATGATATTGCAGTTAATTATGTGGCAAAGAAATTAAACTTTGACTTTAGTGAATCCAACTGCCTAGAATTGGATAGTAGTGGAAAACTGACAGGAAATATCAAGATGCCACTGGGGTGGCAAAAAAATGGGTGTTACTGCAAAATTTCAGTTTGCAAAAGGTACTGTCTTCGCAGAAATACACGAAAATTTCAAATTGGTCCAAGTCGTACTGTCGCAATCGGAGATACCAAGTCTGATTTGTGTATGGTAGAAGAGGCAGCGGTCGGGATTGCATTTATGCCAAAGCACAGAATATTAGAAGAAAGAGCTGACTTGTCTATAAATGAGCCAAATTTGGCGAAACTTGGACAGTTCATTGCATCTTTATAACATATATCGTTTTTGTTTTTAGAAGTGCGTTTGTGTAGTCTATATTGACAATTTGCTGCCTACTTACATTAATAACTGTAAAAGAGATATATTTGCCTTGTACAAAGATGCAGACAGCGGGGTGGGGAAGCCAGATCTCTACAGAGGTTAGGTAATCCCGGCGGGCTCATAACCCGCAGAGCGGTTTCCATGACTGTGCAGAGGTTATGGACGTATGTTCAAATCAACCCCCCGCTATTTTTCTGACTCGCGTATGTATGGTGGTTCGACCCTTAACTATCTCAGATACTAGCAGGTCACCAGTTCTTATACACATGTAAAAAATTTCTTGTTAGCTTTGCTCGCGTTCTTAAATATACCAAAAGAACATCGCTGGCGGTTGCTGTGGGTACTGCTTACTCAACAAGCGTATTTCATTTGTAAATATTTAAAGAATGATTTAGAGTATGCGAAGAACAAAACCACTCCGAATAAAGTTTTAACTGAGGATATGGATTAAAAAAGCTCTTTTCCATACCGTATCTTTGGATTGGTTTAGTTAAATGCCTATGGGCACTTGATAAAGGGACGTATAGTCCTTTAGAAACATTTCTGTTTTGTATCACGTAGATTTTGTTACTATCTCTGTCTTTAAAGCCGCATTTATCGCACTGAAATCCTTTATTTCTTCCTTCTGATTTCATTCTTTTGCCACAACTCTGGCATATTGGATTGAATGACCTGTGTATTTCATTAAGTGTTAATACCAGAATATATTCTATGTTCAGGATTTTTGGAAATTTTGACGTCGATCCTCTGACGCTACAACCTATTTCGATCGTATCGCCTACATCTAGCCCTAAGGCTAGATTTGTTAGGCCTGTAGGCTCGTATACTGCTGCAGGCGAAGTCAAGCGGTTTTCATCTTGCACCTCAAATATAACATGGCCTCCTGGAATTGGTTGCGGCGTTTTGCTGATCTTACATTGGATGTAACCTGCACTGAACGTGTTGAGTCGTTTTAACTTCAGTTCATTTTGCAAATGCATATTCGTTCCCTGATTAGAGCGAAAAACCATATAGCCATCTAATTCTTCTTGAATTTGCAATTCCTTCAGCGACTGAACTACAACATCAGGGTTCTCTCCTCTTATACCGCAAAAGACGGGATCAGGTCCATGAGGGGTAATAAGTACACGTCTACGCTTTTCATCGTAGTTGTTAAATGTATTTGGAAATGTATTTTTGCTATATTGTCTTACTCTTGAAGCATCAACTACTCGAACAGTGCCACAGTTCTGGATTTTTCTATAAGCTATTGCCTCAAATGTATGGTCATGACGTAACAAGCAACCAATTGCGGCCAGCGACCCAACCAAACCTTGACCACTACCGAAACTATAATACTCAATGCCGTTCTCCTGTGCAATCTTTTCTGCATACTGTGCGGTTACGATATCAAACAAGGCAATTCTGCTCAGATCTTTTAGGGAATTTGGCACTTGTTCTTCTGTCAGAAAGGCAACAGCAGGATTCGTACCGCTAGCAGTTTCCGAACTATGCTCGATAGCTTGTTTTATATATTCAACTATCCTCCGGTGTTTCCTTGTTTGTATTCTCAGACAAACCGCGCCATTCCCTCGTGTTTTCCAAGGCACATTTGGATTAAGTCTGATTAGTAGTGGATAATCGATGAACGTTGACTGTAGGTTTAACAAATACTGTACAATTTTAAATGCTAAGTGTGTGGTGCACCCACTACTCACGGAATCAGTATCATCGAATCCAATATGAAGAATATCGGACGATTGATCTCTTGAAGTTATCATGACGACGTTTGAAGAAATATAATCAGATTGTTGCAGATATATTCTTATATCAAGCGACTGAATCTGTACTCAGTTGTTATGATCACATCTTGTCCAACAGATTATCATAAACGATCATATTAGGATATAAAAATGTGGAATGACTTTTCTGAAAACATAATTATTCGATGAAATTTATCAATACTTCATGGCATCAAAGGATGACAGAAATTATGAATCATCAACTCGGATTAAATGCGAAGTATGTGGAATGATTTTTACAACAGAACAGGACAAAGAACAGCATAAGAAATTAGAACACAGGGAACACCAGAGGCCTACTGGGGTCAGCTAAGGCTTTGACAAAGTAAACGAATTCTGCTTGAAATTGAAAGCTGTTTTCCACGGTTCATTCATGATGTTTTACGAACGTATTTTCCGTCATGTAATCATATAGAATATCCGCACACGCTCGAAGTATATGAAGAAACTTAATTATGCATGGTGTATATATACAGAACAATACTTATATGAACAGCAAATCCATCCAGGAAATTGATTTCAATAAACGCAATGGACTGCTACCTGTAGTAGTTCAAGACCGAAAAACTAGAGACATTTTGATGTTGGCATATATTAACAAAGAAGCACTTGACCATACAATTAAGACTGGAAACGCCCATTTTTGGAGCACTTCGCGTAATAAGTTATGGATGAAAGGAGAAGAATCGGGAAATGTGCATCTCGTTAGGGAAATATTAGTTGATTGTGACTGCGATGCAGTATTGTACGTTGTAGACACACAATCAAATACATGTCACACAGGTTTGAGATCATGTTTTCACAATATACTAGAAAATAGACAATAAAATTGAAATAACTCGTGAAAGATTAGAAAGATTTTTAGTTTAATAGAAAGTCATTGAAAGAGATGTTAAGTAATTCTCACATATTTGATAATAAAATTTAGTAATATTAAAATTGTGCTTAGAGAACCTTATCTATATCGTAGAGAGGATAGGTGATAGTTGTAACAATGGGCATTATACAATCACTTAAGTGTAGGGAATGTGCTGCTGAATATGAACCGCGATTTATATATGTATGTGAGGACTGTTTCGGCCCTCTTGATGTCATTTATAATCTTCCTTCCGATATAAAAAAGGACATTTTTACATCCAGATATGAGAAAACGTATTGGAGGTATTTTGAGCTTCTTCCAATTACTGACAAAAGCAATATCATAGACCTCAACGCAGGTTTTACTCCTCTGCAATATGCGGATAGACTTGGTAAAGAAATAGGAGGACTGAAAAACTTATTCATTAAGAATGATTCTGTAAATCCGACATTTTCCTTTAAGGACAGGCCTGCAGGAGTAGCTGTTTCAAAAGCTAAGGAGATTGGATTAAATGCCGTAGGGTGTGCATCAACAGGCAATCTTGCCTCGGCAACTGCAGCCCATGCTGCAAAAGCAAAACTGCCATGTTATATTTTTGCTCCTTCTGATATAGAACATGTGAAGATCGCTCAGGCGTTATCGTATGGTGCCGAATTTGTAGCAGTAGACGGGACCTATGATGATGCTAATAGAGTTGCCTCAATAATTGGTGACTCTAAAGGTATCGGTATTGTGAATATCAATATGAGGCCTTTTTACGTAGAAGGTTCCAAGACCCTCGCCTACGAAGTAGCTGAGCAAATGAACTGGCAAGTACCTGATAATCTGATAATTCCGGTTGGAAGTGGAGCAATGTTGAATGCAATTTGTAAAGGATTTGAAGAATTGCATAGGCTTGGATTTATCGATAGTGTAAAAAATTTAAGGATAACTGCGGCACAACCTCATGGTTGCTCACCCGTAGTGGATGCTTTTAAGAGAAAAAGTGATAATGTTGTGCCTGTGGAACGACCTGAAACAATCGCGAAAAGCCTCGCAATAGGTGATCCGGGTGATGGGTTGTATGTATTAAAAAAATTGAAGGAATATAATGGTATAGCAGAAGATGCTACAGATGAAGAAATTGTTGATGGGATATTAACGCTTGCCAAAACAGAAGGTATCTTTACCGAACCTGCCGGTGGGGTGTCGGTGGCTGTTCTTCGTAAGCTAATCGAAGATGGCAAAATCGATAATGATGAGACAATAGTTTGCTATATTACAGGCAATGGGTTGAAGGCTACGGAAGCAATTATGAATATGCTTCCCAAACTTAATGTGGTAAAGCCAGATGCGCAGATAGTTTCAGCCATGATTAGATAGGTAAAGTATGTGTATGCATAAAACGTTAGGGAGATGTAACAATAAAAATGGCCAAAGTTGAATTCACAATTCCATCTGTATTAAACAAAGGAGCAGGAGAAAAAAAGATCTCCTTGGATGCGAACAACTTGGACGATGCATTTACAAGGCTCTCCGACCAGATGGGAGAAGATTTTAAGAGAAGGGTCTTTGATCTCAACGGCAAGCCGCGTGCTTTAATTAACATTTACATCAATGGAAAAAATATGCGTTTCAAGAATGACGGGATGACAACGTCTCTTGAGGATGGCGATTCTGTGTATATATTGCCTGCAGTAGCAGGCGGAGCAGGGCTTGCAAGTGAAGATATCCAGCGTTATTCTAGGCAAATAATGCTTGAGGAAATAGGTTTTACAGGAATGGAAAAAATTCGTAATGCTAAAGTCTGCGTAATCGGCACAGGTGGAATTGGGAATCCTATTGTCACTCAGCTAACCGCAATGGGCATTGGCAAATTAAAGATTGTCGATAGGGACGTAGTGGAGATCTCAAATTTACATAGACAACATCTCTACTGCGACAAGGATGTTGGTAAGGTCAAAGTTGAGGTGGCAGCCGACCGCCTAAGAGCAATGAATCCAGCAGTAGAAATAGAACCCGCTCCACTTTCTGTAACCAAATATACTGCTGAAAGCATTATAGCCGGATTCGATGTTGTTATTGATGCTCTTGATAGTATAGATGCTAGATACGCACTAAATGACGCATGCGTCAAATTTAACATCCCTTTTATTTATGGCGGGGCATTAGGGGTAGTGGGTTCAATTTGCACTATATTGCCAAACAAATCTGCATGTTTGCGGTGCATATTTCCTGCATTATCCGAGGATGATATGCCAACATGCAGTACTGAAGGGGTACATCCATCAATATTGTACTTAGTAGGTGGTATCCAAGTATCAGAAGCTATCAAAATAATTATAGGCCAGAAACCAACACTCGAGAATAGACTGCTTTACGTTGACTTAAATGAACTATCGTTTGACAAAATACAAGTATCAAGACAAAATGAGTGTCCCTCATGCGGAGTAAAGAATGAAAAAGATGAACCGATGCTCGTAGTAAAGCAGCTGATTGTAGAAGAGCTCTGTGGAAGAGACAACGGAAAGAGAACATACACGGTCAGTCCGTCAAAGCTGTTATCTTCACCAATTAGTCTAGTAGGAATAGCAAAGAATGCAGAATTAGCCGGGTACTATGTCAAAACGAGAGGTAACCTAGGACTAACAGCCATAAGCAACAAAACGGGTCATTTATCGGTAAGTTTTCTCTCCAGTGGCGCTGCAACAATAGTGGGCGCAAAGGACGAACAAGATGCAGTATCAATATACCGATCTTTTACAAACGGCATTCAAAGTATGCAATAAAATCTCGTTAAATAGGAAAATCTTTTGGCTCGCTGAACTACTTTGAATCTGAAAACCAATAATTTACCGCCTTGGTCTTTATTACTCACGCAATCGGGGGCTCAACAACTCTAACATGTTTAACCGTCATGAACAATATGTTACAAAAATAAATTATTTTTATGACTAGCAAAGATAGTGAATAAATATAATAATTCATCTTCAACTATCGCGCTATTGCGAACTCTCACCAACTGATGATCTTCTAGCATCAGTAAAAGATCCAATTGAAACGTCAGGAAGATTCTCGTGCGCTCTCTGTTCTGCAACAGCACTTGCCTCAGATAGGATTCTGTCTAAGTCTTCACAGCGAGCACCAAATTCAAACGATTCAGTTCCTATCCCTCCTATGCTTCCTGCGTTACTCAGGACTTCATTGAAAACGCCGTTTATTTCACCTAATTCTGAATCCACGTCCGGCATCGCGCCAGACAAGCCTGATTTTACTTTGGTTAATGCTCCAATTGCAGGAGCGATTGACTCTACTGCATCACCCATGCTTAGTGTAGACTCCAATCGAAGATTTACCTGTTCTACCGCCATTTTTATCTGAGAGATCATCTTGCCAGTCTTTTTGGTCTGTGCTAATTCATTGGATAACATTTTGCTCTTTTGTACATCATGTTTTTGCAAGCTTGATACAACTTGGTTGAACAATAAATTCTCCTTGTCTCTCAAATTATGTAACACCGTGTCCAACTTTTGACTTTGTGCCTGGATTCTGTTCTTTGCGAATTCGACTCTGGGTTTTAGCGGCTGCTGTGTTCTTACCTTTTCTTTTATCTTCTCCGACGTGGCTGGTTTTCTCTGTCTAATCCAAGTGCGGTCAAAGTTCATTATTACATGATAAGATCATATATTAGGATTAAAATGCATTGTTATAATTGCGCAACAAAATAGTGAAATTTATAAACACCACATCCAACTCAAATCCAGTTTTGTGAACTGGGTCGAAGGGACAAGTATTAGGTTTCATAGCCTACTTTTATACTCTATTTCGCTTTACTTTTTCCGGTCCTGAGTTCAAATATTAATTGACTAAGGCTTCTTTATTTAATACAAAGGTGCTAGCCAGTCAATAAGCTCCTCTAATTCATCGCATACTATCTTTACTCTTATTGGACCTAGTGGCGATTCGGTTTCGTCCTCCGTCACTACTACTAACCCCGCGAACGCTGCTTGTTTGTTTAAGAGAAACCACGTGGTATTATAGATCCTGTTATCTACAAGCATTCTTCTCAAAACCCCTAGCGCAGCTCTGGATCTAACTTGGTCATAAGTGATGGTTAAACATCCAAGATCGAAACAACGAGCAATAATTAATGATCCATATTTTAGTTCTGGCGAACATCCATCGAATATATTGGTGATCGCAGAAATTACCTTATCTGAGCTCTCGGAAGGGTTAACGGTAGCCTCTATCTTCAATTCAACTTGAACAGAAATTGGAGTTTTTCTCATGAGTCGAATATTCACATGTATTCATAAGGCATCCTTTTATTATTATTTGTAAGTCGAACTGATCCATTTTCTTATGATTTTAAATGCTTTTTCCTGTAGCTGATCAACTGTTAAGTCATTGTTCGATAGGGTTTCGTCAGCCAAAGCAATTGCCTCGCTGATGCCTACCGTCAATTCTCGCCTGTCCCGAGTCGTAAATTCTTCCATGGCACAGGGGTCATCGGATCTCGCCCTTTGCTTTAAATGTGTGAATCTCTTGTTGGTCGAGGCATGTATAGCGAGCAACTTGACACAACCAACCCTTTTTAATATTTCAACTTCAGCGATTCCACGTATGCCATCAATAACTACATTCTCTTTTTGTACACTGCTGATATCCTCGCTATTAATTTTTCTCAGAATTAAATGAGCGATCGCTCCAGGACCCAAATCATCACGCAGCTTAAGCATTAACTTGCCTAAATTAATGTCAGTAGGATCTAAATTTCGCTGTCTGGCCTCCTCTCTTATTACATCTCCCATTGCTATTACGTAAAATCCCTTCTTCCTTAATGACTCGGCGATAGTCGATTTGCCAGCGCCAGGCATACCAGTGATACACACAATTAGCTTGCGTCTCTTCTTAGCCTCTGATCTCATCATGATGATTTTTTATTGCTTTTACCATATATTATATGCTGTAATTCAAATCAGATAGTGTAATGTGCTACAGTATCATTTCGCTGGAAGGCCTTTGAGATATTAACAGAACTTATAGATGGGCATCAAATAAAAAGTTAATAGAGGTATTTTTTAAGAGATCTGAATAATTTGAAACAAATACGGTCTTTTATAGCTCTGGAAATAAATAACAAAAAAGCCGTCGAGAAATTGCAGCTAGAGCTATCCGAAGTCCCATATTTAAGACATCATGAAGTAAAAGCAGTTAAAAGGGAGAACCTTCATTTTACTGTTATTTTCCTCGACGAACTAGATCTACCAAATATTGAAAAAATAAAAAACAAGTTGTCTGAATTAGATTTTCAGCCAATTAAAATAACGTATCGTGGTCTTGGAGCATTCCCTAACCCAAACTTCGCTAATGTAATCTGGCTTGGCATTGAAGAGGAAGGAAAGAGCAAAATCATCAGCTTAGCCGATTCTGTGATATCAAAATTAAAAGAAATTGGTTTTAAACCAGATAAACCATTTACGCCTCATATGACGATATTTCGTGTCAAAAAAGAAAGGCTCAGAGTAAATGAGATATTGTCAAAATATAGTACAAAGAGTCCCGGAGATGACGTTATTCAAAAATTATCTCTCAAGTCTAGTAGTCTTACTCCTCAAGGCCCGATCTATTCTGACATTTTTGTGGTGCACGCAAAGTGAGCTATATCCTAGAAGAAACGATTTTCAAGGCGATAAAGCGATGCAAGCCATCGTGTGTTGAGGCTAAAAGATTAAAAACAGTAGCCGAGCAAACGTTACGGCTGGTAAAGTCATACAATTGTCCTAAAATAGTCGAAATAGTCTTCGGCGGATCGTTTGCCAAAGGAACTTGGCTAAAGTGTGATGCGGATGTTGACATTTTTGTAAAAATTGCTTCGTGTATCAGCCTAGCAGAATTTGAAGAGATAGGTAAACGAATAGGACTCAAATCTTTAAGACAGTATAGACCAAATATTCGCTATTCCAGTCATCCTTATGTAGAAGCATATGTTAGAGGAGTCAGAGTCAACGTTGTACCATGTTATGATGTAGAAAAGGGCAGATGGAAAAGTGCAGCGGATAGATCCCCATTTCACACTCAGTATATTATCGATAATTTGGACCAGGAGAAAAAAAACCAAGTGAGACTACTGAAAAAATTTCTTAAAGGAAGTGGAATATATGGGGCGGAAATTGCCACAAGCGGATTTAGCGGGTATGTTACTGAAGTTCTGATCCTAAAATTTGGTTCATTCAGGGCTGTTTTAGAGGAGATTTCTAATATGAAAGCACAGGTGGGATCAGAAAAAAAACAAGTGATTTCTGTAGAGAAAGTAGATGAGGATATTATAAAGACATTCGATAGCCATCTAATTATAATTGATCCTGTTGATCCTAAAAGAAATCTGGGAGCCGCCATTTCAGCAGAAAGCATTGGCAGATTTGTATTGGCCGCAAGGATATTCTTAGCAAGACCTTCGCTTGATTATTTTATGGAATCGAAGAGAACTAGGAAATATGCCCACCATTTTGATAATCGTCTTTACCACAACTTGCTTGTGATAGAATTCACTTATTCCAAGCGCAGCCCCGATGTGATCTGGGGCCAGCTGAAGAAATCTCTAAGAGCACTTTCAAAACAGCTAGAGATTGCTGATTTTAAAGTGATACGAAGGACATGTGGCACAGACGAAAAAAAGCTAGCCGTATTTGTCTTTTTGTTAGAATCATGCGAACTGTGGCCATATCGTGACAGAATCGGTCCAGAAATTCTTATGAGAAACGCAACGGACAATTTCATCTTGAAAAACCAAAAGAATTCTATTTTAATGTGGGTTGATGACGAAATGAGGATCAGAAATCTAGTAAAGAGAAAGGAAATATCAGCCAAACATTATCTAGGCTCGTTGTTAACAGAACACATCGAGATTTCAGGAATTACCTCGGGATTGATTGGAGATATTGCACGATCATTTCAAATTTATACTGGAGATGAACGAAGAATAAAAGGAATAACCAGAGATGCAATCAACAAGATTATCACACACGAGCTCATTAGATAGCAATAACGAACTTGATATTTCTTCGGCTGAGATTGCAAATATTGTTTCATATCCCAATTTTTCCGCCAAAGACTACTCAGATCGTTTGAACGAAATTTCTTCATTTGGTATAACACATTTTTTACTTGGTGGCAGAACAAAAATTGGAAAAATAAATATTGCTGGCAAAGGGTGTGTAAGTATTGTTCTTAAGGTTAGAGCCAAAAGCAGAATCTATGCGCTCAAAATAAGAAGAACTGACGCAAATAGGTTTAGCATGGAAAGAGAATCTTATTTGCACAAAATAGCTAACTCTGCTCAAGTCGGTCCGCACTTGTTTCAGTCATCGAAAAATGTTATCATTATGGAATTCATCGATGGTCTAAGCCTGATTCATTGGATAAGGAATGAGGACATAAGTGCAAATGATGCCCGCCATCTTGCTGCATCCATACTTGAACAGTGTTATCGCCTGGATAGGTCACAGATAGATCACGGACAATTAAGTTGTCTTAATCACCATATTCTAGTGTCAAAATCTAACAATGCAGCGAAAGTAATTGACTTTGAAACTGCAAGTACTGCAAGGAAGCCATCTAACGTAACTGCGGCTGTTCAATCATTATTTCTCAGCGGAATAATCTCATCGCGAATGAATCAACTGCTAAATGTTGTCAAAAGGGAAAGTATCATACAACTGCTAAAGACGTATAAACAGAACACCAATAAAATTAACTTTGATAACATAATGAGCATATTTAGCTAGATCAATGTGCTGAAGACAATCAGAAGGTATTATAGGTAAAAGTGTATCGTACCTATACCAGGCATACTGATATAAACAAATCATAATTATCTCGAGGTAAATACATACGTCTGCACATTGTTTCCTACGCACTTTGCATGAACTATGTGAAACGCCACCTCCAACCAGTCTAACGGTGTATAGCGTGGTGTCTTCTACTGAGCGTCGCTTCGTTCTCGGACCCATGATAGGTTTTTCGCTGCTTTAGCGCATTATCGATTTCCACATTTATAGTAGCAAGAGTGAATTGTCTTAACAATTTTGCTAATTCGGAATCTGTGTTAAGCATATACATTCTAGTTTTACCTATCTTCCCTGTTTCCTTTACTATTTGCTTGCTGACTAGACGGGGTAAGACCCTTTGTAGAGTTCTAAGTGGAACGCGTGTTATTTTGCTTATTTCAGGTGCAGAATAATCGAATTTCTGGTTTAGAACAAGGAAATCCAGGATTCTGGCACTTGTGTTCTGGAAGATCGCCTCTAAGGGCCTTTTCCTATTATACGATACCTCTCTGCGTAAAGTTACCTCAGCCATATTGTAGATATCTGGCCAGGAGTATATAAATAAACGACAACATAGACGTGAATAGTACGCGAGAATGGCGGGAATGTGTCGCAAGTGGCGCAGATTTAAATAGTCTGGCAGGTAGCATACTACATAGTGCTTTCGACTGTTGAATGGCGCAAATGGTTGTTGCAGCAATTAATTGGTGAGGGTGTTCATAACGTAATGTTAGACGAACAAATACGTATGGAAGCCGGCAGACACTACGACACCAATTTTGACCTTGCTTTAAGATCCCTTAAGGATGATGGTATTATAATGTATCTAGAATCAAAACAGCAGAAGAAATATGTTGTGAATTATGACAGGCTAGAACAAGCTCATGCAATAATAAATTCCGAAGCAAAAGAAACCGATCAACAGAACGTATTGGTGCAGCCTTATTTACGAGAACCTGAGGGATACATATTCTGGTTTGATAATAAGGGACCTGGGCAGCGCAAAAAACAAAGTATCTATAACATATATTTCAAAAATACAGACAATCTGAACTTTGCGGCTCAACTCATAACAAGATCGGTAGATAATCCTAAAACTGTGTACATGGGCTCATTAAACGACCCTGAATCTTACATATCAAGGCTTTGGCGTGCTATATCAATTATAACATCTGAGAATAAAGATGGCACCTTCATATTGCAAAATGTACAGGACAAAGACCGAGTAGCGTGCGGTAATAATCGTCAGCGCGGAAAAATTGCGCTTATAATTTTTCATAAACTTGGATATCTGCAGAAAGTGAGCGTAAAAGGAAATTCTACTGTATTTAAGCTCACCGGGAAGAAGCCGTTTACTATAACGCTAGACGATATTTTTGACCGTTTCTAATAGCAGCCTTCATGCTAAAATATTTGTATCAAGGTTCAGCAAACAGAAAAGAAAGATAGATACACTTGGTTTCTTGCTGTACAATGTCTTTGACAATCGAGGCCTATTCTCTGCTATGAAAATAAGCCAGAGCTGAATGTTATCATACCGTCGAAATGTGATCCGGATTTATCTTATCGCTGGCCAGAATATTTAATAATTTGATCTTCAACGGAAAGCGATACTCATGAGGTTCACTATTTATACTCCTGGAACCGATATGTGTTACGGTACAGCTAATAGGAATATGGGATGATCTTGCACATTAGAATTATTCGATCTTCTCTGCACTACTCATATATAGCTTCGTAGGAATATATTTTTGTATAGGAGATAATATCTTGACTGCTCCGGGAGATGAATCGGGAAATAACTCAAGGCCCAACTATTTTGATCCTAGCATTGTCTCTGCTGAGGGTGTCTATGATGAGCTCCCATTTTCTGCAGACGTACAAAAATGCTGCGTTTCGTTTGTCGACATGGTACATTCTACGGAAATTATAGCACAAATTTCTAATCCAGCAAGAATTAGAAAATACTATTCAATCTTTATCAATACCATAGCAGCAATAGCGAAGAGTTTTGACGCCAAAATAATAAAAAATACAGGTGATTGTTTGATATATTATTTTCCAAAAACATTTGATTATTCTAACTCATCTGCTTTCCGAGATGTAATAGAATGCGGCTTGGCTATGGTGGAAGCCAGCTTGTCAATTAATTTGCCCCCAAATGACTACAAGCTGCCTGCTATTAACTACAGAATTAGTGCTGACTACGGTGCTGTACAGATGACTAGGTCGATAACTTCTGCTGCCAATGATCTGTTTGGACAAGTGATAAGTCTTTGTAGTAAGATGAACTCACTGGCATCTCCAAATGGAATGGTAGTTGGGAACAACCTCCAGCAAATCATTAAGAAATATTATTCTGATAATTATAATTTCGAGGTATTAAAGGGAAGCGGTCTTATTGATGCCGGTGCAATATATGATATATACACCGTGAAGCCCAAAAAGAGAGACATCGCTGCGCTAGGTCACGAGATGGCATTATCAAAGGTAGATGCAGGTCTAAAATTTCTGTCCCTTAAGAAACCAAAAATTTCACCTACTGACAAGCAACAAAGCAAAGAGCTAGCTCATAATATCCTTATAGTAGATGATGAGCCAGATGCGCTTTTTACTTACAAAACCTTTTTGGCATCTGAAGGCTTCAATGTTGATGCATTTACGGTTCCCGAGGAAGCTTTGAATACATTCACAACCAGAAATCCATCATACTATAGCTTGGTAGTAGTGGATATAAGAATGCCCCATCTGAACGGTCTCCAGTTTTATCATCAACTAAAGAGGATCAGTATGTCTATGAAAGTGCTCTTTGTATCAGCTCTCGATGCTGCTGCAGAACTCGTAAGTATATTACCCAACGCAAGCGATATACGTGTTCTTAAAAAACCAGTAGATCAAGAAAATTTTATGGCTACAGTAAGAGGGTTACTGGAGTATAATATGTAAACTGATCCAATTATTTTAGCTACATGTGTTTGTCTTGTTCTGTGGGCCGAGGTGTTTGGGCATGCACTTGTCATGTAACAGATCTGACTAGCATTCTGGGAGACTCTGTTTGACAAATTGCCACAATCTCATATTTGCTAGGTTGTAAATCGTTGTATAGTCCGGTTAAATTAGCGCCTCATTAGCTGAAGAACACCATCTATTATCTTAGTATGATCTGCCACAATTTCAGTAGTTATCAAGAGCAAATGCTGATTTTCTAATGGAAAAGTTATCCGCTTTATCTTTTCGTATTCTGCCATTGCATATTTTCCCCTTCCAATCTTAGAAGCAAGCGAGTTACGCAAACCCCATCTAGCTAAAGCTTGCAAATTTGATCTTTTAGTTTCATCTGCTGAGAGCAAATTGGCGATACCGTCTCTGTGACCTCCATACTTAATTTCTCCCGTCTCATCACATACCCCAGCAAATCGTATATCTGGGGCCAAGCTTAGGATGTCCTTGCAAAGTTTATCGTAATCCATGTGTAGTATTATTACTAAAACGAGCATTATAATAAGGATTATTAATCTAGGCCAAATGCAATGTGATAGGTTACCTACATTCTACTCTGCCTGGTGGAAAAAACTCAATGTCGCTTCAGCGGCGAAAAATTTATTTCTCAAATTGTACAAATATGAACAACACGTTATGACGGCGCTGGATCCCAATATGCTCAATCCATCTATGTTGTTGGGTCCTAATGCTTTCCAGGTAATTGATCTCATAATAACCGTTCCATCAGTCGTATTTGCTTGTCTAATTTCTTGGCATTTTTTCAGATCCTATAGGTTCTCAGGGTTTGGGTACTTGTTGGGATTGCCAGTAGGGTTCGTTTTTCTGGCGCTATCATTTCTATTTCAATACTTGAATCTAATTTTCTCAAACGATCAATCATTATATCCTATTTTCTTCTGGATCCAGTTAGCATCACAATCAGAGGCATTGGCGTTAATCGCCATATCATATCATTTCAAGAGCAAGAGTTTTGATAATTACTCTATACATGACATCAATTTCGTCCCGGCCCCCAAAATCAATAGTGATAGGACATTTAATAAAACAAAAAAGCTTGTAAGCAGTAGCGTACCTCTGATAATGATTGCTATACCATTTGTAGTACCTGTGTATGAACTGGTGTCAGAACCAGGTTTTACCTATTATGGGCTCGCAGATTTAAGCCTGTTTTTGAGGTTTTTCAATATGACGGTTCTCTGCTACATATTCATTAATTCTGTTATATCCTTAGTAAAGGCAGCCAGCATAAAGTTCCTCTACATACCCGGCGCCTTTGCACTTCTCTGGCTTGAGCAATATTCACTTGCCATAACGTATTTTGAGAATAACACTATTGCTTATCTTGGTTCAACAATAGCACGGTTGGCAGGCTTGACTTTGTTTGTCTATATAGTATATACTATAACATCTAGAGGGTCAAGGAGAAATATGCAAATTGAAACAAGAGAAAAGACATAAGCTGCAGCTCTATTATGCAATACTCTGTGCTATCGAAGAAGACGTGACGGCTAATCGAATTGCTAGACCAACACGTGTTCAACACTATTCCAGGTTATCCTACGATAAAATGATGAATCATTTGATCGAACTAGAACAAAAGGAAATGATTTACCGTACTAGCGATGGTCTGGTGTCAATTACTAGCAAGGGCAGGAGGTTCATAAGACAGTATGATGAATTAATAAATCTAATCGAAAGCGCTGGTCTTTAAAATCGTATATTTGTTGCGCAAATGCATTGACATTAAAACTACATTGAAGAAATAGACGTACCTTCAGTAATCCATAATGCAACATCGTTGAGTCATTACGGCCACGACGATGCACTTATTTTCTTTGAACCGCTCGTAAGATTCCAAGAGCCATTATAATGAAACCTATTATAATTATTGCACCAAATGATCTTTGGATTCCTGTTAATCCTCCATTGGCCATAATAGAAGCTGCTAGTACTGAACTTCCAATTAACGCACCACCAGTAATCAGTAAAACGGTTGTTAATTTTGATCTCTCACTAAATCCAATCGCAAAGGATAGAAAAAACAAGATTATTGAGGATGTACCGAATATCATTCCTCGTTGGGCTGCATTCATCGGTAGAAAACCTTGATCGTTTCCTCGCGCTACAGCAGCATCAGCAATATATGTGAGTAACAACACCATGGCTATGATTGCTGACGCTTCAGATGCTCTCTTCTTTTTTGATTTTGTTTGAATGTACATTTCGATATATAATAACAATAGTAGCAGGAGTAATATATATCACTACAAGCATGATTTTTCGAGTTTTCCTACTATGCCCGTATAGATAAACAGAAGATCATGACATCTGTCTGTTGACATTACTCAATTATAACGTCTGTCAATTATCAGATGGCAACATAAGACGTTAAATATCCTCTCGGTGTTTTATGATAAATGTTCAATTGGGGCAACAGCCAACGACTCTCTTAGAGTGAGTAAAGCTTATCACAACCGTCGATCAAAAATTTCGGTAATGAAGAATCAGTTCGATCATAGTCATAAAAAAACAATCCCACGTGCTAATTGTGCTATTGTTAATCTAACACAAGAACGCTACAAACGTTCGATCCAAGCTTATATATTCCTTCATCGTTGGTTAGGTCTATTATGACAATAGGGCATGTTATGGGGACAACTGTACAGTGTATGAAAAACCGTACAATGCTATTACTTCGAACACAAGGGGCTGACTCGAGCGATGAATGATGAACTTGTACTATTTGTCGTCCTACTTAGTTCCGTTTTACTAATTTCTAGTCTAACAGCTCCTATGTCATATGCTCAAGGACAGCAACCACAGACAACTCAGCAATTCACATCCGCTGCAACAGCCAAACAGGTTGTCGATGCGTACAAGGGAGGAATTCCGTTCAAACGCTACATTGAGAATGCTGTCAAGAACACCGATTCCCCTGATAACACAATTATAAAGAACCAACTAAGCTCTGGGAATATTGCGTGCGGGGGATCAGATGCCATAAGCAAGGCAAGCACGTGCGACGGCATTATATCGTTCGCCAAGCTGGCATGTGAGGATAACTCAAGCATATCTCCAAACTGCAGTCACAGTTACATAGACCAATACATAAGTCAGAGAAATCTTGATGCTCAGGCCATAAACAAAGGCGCTTACAAACAGCTAGCCCATATGATGGTAGATGTACATCCAGAGGCACAGGGAAACGACGAGGTATTTCAACTAAGGTAATGATAGAATCTAAAAAATAATATATTTTTAATCTCACATTTTTGATTTTGTTGGATTCGAGGACCCTAGATGACCGAGTTTTCAATCACATACACATGGTATGAAAACAATTTACAATTTGCAGCGCTGTTACATCATCGATATACGGGATCCTAATGGCTCGTATAGGGTCACAATACACAAGGACCCTTATACCTTATGTATTGTCTGTGACATATGGATAAATTAATCTAGAACAAGATGGTATACCCATGTGAAGCGAGTCTATCTTATTAATACGATGTTACGAAAATACCAATCATACTTATATATTTGTCTGACTAGTACTCGCACAATATATTGCTAAAATTATGATGGTATATGCTTAAAAAACACGAGATATTAAATTGGTCTGCTTGTGCATTAATAGAAGATCAATCAATCTTTAGGTCTGTATATTTGCCTGATACAAGAATTGCCACACCTGCCTCCTGGATAGTTTTTTATTACAAAAACAACCGAAGATGGTTAATTTATGTCTAAACTTATAAAAGTCCAAAAAAGCTTTGATTCTCTAATTCGTAGTTGACGATAGATGTAAGTACTCCATCCAATGCTCTAGTGACAAGGTAGCAACTTGGAAGAAGGTTGTAGTATGATCTCAACTTATTATTTGTTGATAGATGCGATTGATTCTGAAATTATTTTGGCAGCCAGACATGCTGTTATGTTATTGAGATCAAAGTCAGGAGATAGCTCCACTATGTCCATGGCAATTATTCCGCTTTGGACTGCTCTTTTGACTAAATATATCAAGTCCATGCTAGAAATACCACCTGGACAAGGAACAGAAACTCCTGGAGCAAAGGCGGGGTCAACACAATCAAGGTCAATAGAAATGTATTTTTTATGTCGTGTTTTATTGTCGAGCCTCCTGGCCAATTTTGTAGGGCCTAGTTCTGCAAGATCCATCGGCGTTATGATTTCCAATCCAACCTTGGTTGCATTATCAATCTCCTCAGCCTCGGCTGCTCTAGTTCCTATTAAGATACTCTTTTTAAAATTGATGAATTCTGCAGAATCTGTCATTATCGATCCGTAGTAGTTATTTGTGGAAGAAACAAAGTCAGGATGTGCATCAAAGTAAAATAGACTGATTTTGCCTAGCATCTCGCCAATTTGCCTAAGCGCTATGGTAGTTACGGAGTGGTCACCTCCAATGATAATTGGCAGCTTTCCACGTGATATTATGTCCAAAATGATTCCCGGAAGTCTTTCTCTTCCTGCGTTACCAAGATCTAGTATCTTTTTATCTAACAAGTTGCCACGCATAGCAGTAGTAGGAGTAATTTTGCCTTCTCTTTCGAAAAATTCCGTTTCATTAGATGCAATTCGAATGGTATCTGGAGCTCTACTTGTGCCCTTACGCCTAGCATGTGACCTTGATTCGTCGGGGACTCCAATTAAGACAATGTCCGCATCTGACAGAGTTTCAACCGTTGATCTGAAAAACTTGATCATGGATCATGCTAATATTATATTTATAATTCTAGTCAGTACTGCTTCAACGATATAATAAGATTATCGTGGATCTCTTGAATGATCTGAATTTGAAATGGTCTTTTAGCTGTATACGTTTTTGGCATCTTATATTATTTATATGTGTCAAGCCCCTCAGCACGGATCTATGCAACATTGCACAAGTTATTAAATAAGCGGAAGTCATACCTCATTTAAAGGCGAAATAATAAATAATGGATATTACTACGCAGTGGGTTTTCATTCTTGGTATTGGAACAGTCTGTTTCGGAATCTCCTTGTTTGTTTTACATATCCCGATAAGAACAATTACTGTTTTTTTCGTTATAGGCTTACCTCTAGTTGCATTATGGCTTTACGTCGATAATAAGTCGAGGTTGCAGAAAAGCGCCAATGCTATAGCGCAAGAAGTGTGCCTATGCTCAATTTGTGAACACGAACAAGCAAAAATATGTTTGCAAAAGGCATGTGCCTGCTGTCTGGTTATGAGAGGAAACACTGTAATAGGTCATTCAGTCAACACGACAAGATAAATTGCATCTAAGACCATACTTAATGGCATAACCAACTCTGTTGTTGGTGACTGTTAATTATGAAAGACTGACGATCACATTGGAAAATTGGAAGATACCTACTATATTTCTGAATAATCATAAATAATAAATGTGCAAGTTTTATCCTTGCATGGAGCTTCTTTCAGATTGATCTAATATTAATTATTTACATTTAAGAAACGATGACGAGGTTGTTATAGCAAAGTTAATACATCTGCTTGTTAATCTAAATTGCATTATCAAGCCTAACAGCAAACGTGACAAAATTAATTACAAGATGAAAAAAATCTTTATGCCTACGATCTTTATCGTATTATATTTGTCAATAATCACCCAGGGGATTGCTATAATGTCGTCAATAATGCCAAATGATCGCCATCAAATTAATAATTCCGGAGAATCGCTAATGCCAGTAACTTATGCTGCAGGCGTAATACAGCGAACATCATCAGGGGAACGGGTCTTGACTTTAGTTGTTCCTGTTGCTCAGAAGAGCAATATTACGATCTCTGAAAAGATGGACG
The DNA here is from genome assembly GCA_046724555.1 of Thermoproteota archaeon. Classification (GTDB taxonomy): domain Archaea; phylum Thermoproteota; class Nitrososphaeria; order Nitrososphaerales; family Nitrososphaeraceae; genus JAFAQB01. Next base: position 56,679 of record JBKOWU010000058.1, read on the forward strand.
GAAACATCACGATATCAGATCAATATATAATAACTCTCAAGGATGAAGTATCTCGTACTCCAGAATCTCTTCAGAATGCACTTGATAATTTGACTGCCAAGGTTCAGAGCGAGGGTGCAAAAGTGATTTATGTCTACAAACAGGCAATAAAGGGCCTAGCCATCAAGGTGCCAGACCAACATATACTTGCACGGTTGATTAAGGATCTTAGAAACGATCCAAGAGTTGCCGCGATAGAGCCAGACAAGACTATGCATGTTTTCTCAGCTGGAATGTAGTAAAAAGCTGTTTTACAACTTATAAAAAATTTCCAAACGTTCTTTGACAAGATTAGGAAAATTCATTTCCTATTGATGCATAAAGAGTATGTAAATTAGCTTCTTGTAGTATTGGTAAAATGCACACTTGAGTCTGTTGAAATTGCCCCTTACTCACGAAGATAAAATTATCGGAACCACTATAACGTAAAACGTGAGAGTTATTAGTTGTAAAGATTGCAATTTAATTAACTCGGATGTACTCGCAATTAGCTCTTTGCCACTGAATCTTCTGATAGTTGGTTACAAAGGATTGTTAATTATAAAGTAGTAGCATTCCTTTTATAAAAAGGAATTAATTACGGTCTGGTAATGTTTACAGCAGCCAGTAATCGCGATCGGCCAGTACACTCTGCTATAGCAGTGGCTGCAATGGTTTTTTTGATATTTTCACTTGTTATTTTTCAAGCGAGTGTTGTGCGCTCTGCCACCCCTCAGAGTCAGAGCGGATTTGAATTTGTTCAAATACCGCTACCGCTACCGCTACCTAACCCTATGTGGCGGAGCATGCAATCCCAACCAAGCTTAGCAAATCATACACAACACAGTGTAAATTACACACAACAGAGTGTAAATCATATACATGTTTCGAATGATGCAGTAAGAGAGGTTGTTGCCTCTGATGCGGCGGTAATACCAGATCAATACATTATAGTCCTGAAGTCAGGTGCACATCCTGATGCGTCTTCAATAGTAGGTAAAGTAAAAAATTCAGCTGCAACTATCATGAATTCTGTAGCCGATAAACTTCGGAAGTTGGATGCCTCAATCATTTTCACAAATAACTTTGCATTTGGAGGTTTCTCAGCTAAAATCGCTGATCCCGCGGCACTTGATATTATAAAACAAGACCCTAATGTCGCTTTTATAGAACAAGATAAACTAGTTCACATCAATTCACAGATCCTACCTACAGGTGTAATGAGGATAGGAGCCGGTCATAGCTCTGCAATCGCAGGAAACGGAGTTGGAGATGATGTTGACTCTGACATTGCAATTCTAGATACGGGCATAAGCTTGAGCCATCCCGATCTAAATGTATATAGGCAACAAACATTTGTAGCAGGTACCACGACAGCCAACGATGATAATGGCCATGGTACGCATGTCGCAGGCATTGCAGCAGCTAAGGATAATTCTATAGGTGTAGTTGGAGTTGCTCCTGGAGCGAGGCTATGGGCTGTAAAAGTGCTAGACAAAGATGGGGCAGGCGCGATTTCTACTATTATTAAGGGTATAGACTATATAACTCAACATGCCAGCGAAATTGATGTTGTTAACTTAAGCTTTGGATGCGAGTGCAATTCTCCTGCGCTTGACGCCGCAATAAATAGTTCAGTACAAGCAGGTTTAACTTACACAGTATCAGCGGGAAATGATCACAAGGATGCTTCAACTTTTTCACCTGCCAACGATCCGAACGTAATCGCAGTCTCAGCAATTGCGGATAGTGATGGCAAATGTGGCGGGACAGGAGGGCCCACAAACCATGGAAATGACGATACACTTGCTGACTTTAGTAATTATGGAAAAGTGGTATCCATTTCTGCGCCAGGTGTAAACATACTCTCTACATTCAAGGATAACTCATATACAACCCTATCTGGCACGAGCATGGCATCACCATTCGTAGCTGGAGCTGCTGCTCTATACAAGTCTTTTCATAAGAGCGCATCCCCATCTGAAGTGCGTAGCGCTCTTTTAAACGAAGGGTCTATTGCATCAACTACCTGCGACCACGATGGTCACGGTTATTTTGTGGGGGATCCTGATGGTTTGCATGAGCCATTACTATATGCTGGAGGACTTTGATACCAGATACAGAGTTATAACCTTCTATTTTTTCGGTCAGGCTTTGGCTTGTGAAGCTGTTACTTAATATATTTGCGATTACTGTGGATATTCGGATTGAGGCTAGAATATTTGTGTTGAGTATGAGCGATTGCCCCAGCAGAATTTGAAGACACTTTTCGTCCATTATTTTATGGATTATCATCTACTACTACACGGTCAGATGTTGATTCATTTGACATAATGTTACTTGTAGAATTACTGCTAATAGTCTGTTACCAAATATGGTATCATACCATGATTGCGATTGCGGATGCTGATACATATAGCCTCTGCAAAGCTGAATACAGCAAATTTTTATCGAGTAAAATAAAAGAAGATGATATATCTCGTGTCGTCTTGCATCAGAAAGAAGCATAATCCTGATCTTTATTGAGGTGCAATTGTTCTTTGCAATTCTTCAACAGAATATATAGGCAGAGAACAAGCAAAGTTCTTACATACAAATGCTACTTCGGGTTTATCTTCTTTCTCCAAAGTTGTGGTTCTGCCTGCAAACATAGGATATTTCTGGATTTTTTCTAACTGTGCTATGTCCTTTATGACAACACTAATTCCATCTGCGAGATACTGCTTGTTCAACCAATGGGTCATTTTGTAAGAAACTTCCTTCGTAGGTCTTTGGATGATAACAATCTCGGCTGGGCTCTTCTTCAAATACATTGACATGGTCACGAGTAACTGTCCAAATCCAAATGGATTTTTTACGGCTGGTGTGCTCGCGGCCTTAATGATCTGTTCTGCCTTTTGGAGGTAATCCTTATTTTGGACAATATGGAAAAGTCTAAGCAAGTTATACGCTGCCATTGAATTACCACTAGGAATGGCAAGATCATAGAAGTTCTTTGTTCTAATTATGAGTTGTTCGTGATCATCGGATGTAAGAAAAAGACTTCCACTGCTACTATCCCAGAAATGCTTTAGCATAAAGTTGGTATAATTCAATGCCTTTTCGAGATACTCAGCTTTGCAGTCAACTTCAAATACATCTAACAAACCGTTAATGTAAAAGGCATAGTCATCAAGGTATGCATTTAGCTTCGAAACACCGTTTTTAAATGTTCTGCGCAGCCTTGCTCCGTCATCGACAGCAATCTTGCTTTCGATGAAATTTATTGCATTTAATGCATAGTCGAGATATTTTTTATTATCTGTAATACGGTATCCTTTAGCAAACCCAGATATCATAAGGCCGTTCCACGATGTCAAAATCTTGTCATCAGTTCCCGGCCTTGTCCTCCTATCCCTAATTTCAAAGAGCTCTTTGCGAGCATTTTTGATAATCTGTTCTACACCGTTAGGATCTATGCCATATTTTTGTGATAAGCTATTTAATGACGTGACTATGCTTAGAATGTTCTTTCCCTCAAAGTTGCCTCCGTCCGTGACTCCATAGTAATCACAAAATATATCAGCAACGGTAGCGTCTCCTAGGCTTTCTACTATTTCTCTTTTCGACCAGACGTAGAATTTTCCTTCTTCGCCATCGGAATCGGCATCCTGAGCAGAGTAGAAGCCACCTTCAGGAGAAGTCATTTCCCTGATAACAAACTCAAGGGTACTTTCGACTATTCGCATATAGCTTTCCCTGCCAGAGATCTGATATAGTTCTGCATACAGTTGCGTTAAAAGTGCGTTGTCATAGAGCATCTTTTCAAAATGAGGAACTAGCCATTTCTGGTCAGTAGAATATCTGGAAAATCCTCCGCCCAGTTGGTCATGGATTCCCCCTGCAGCCATTTTGTCTGCGGTAAACATCACAAAATCTCTGAAGCGGCTTATTCTTGAAATATCATAATATCGTAGCATGAACAGAAGATTTGAAACATTGGGAAATTTTGGAGCGTGACCAAAACCACCATAGGCAGGATCTGCCATATGAAGCAAACCCACGCCTGCCTCGTCCAAAACTGATCTGTCAATATCTAGGTGTTGGCCTTGTACTTCGATATCCATGGCCATGGAAGACAAAGACTGCATGAACTCTGACGCAGCAGAATCCACTTGCTGTTTACTGGTGTGATATGATTGTGACATCTGATTTAAGACGGTTCTAAAACTAGGCATACCATACCTACTGTCTGCAGGAAAATATGTTCCGACATAATACGGCTTTTGATCAGGAGTCAAGAATACGGACAGCGGCCATCCGCCGTTACCAATCGCGAGCTGACAAACCCTCTGGTATATATCATCTATATCTGGGCGCTCTTCCCTATCTACTTTAATATTGATGAAATTCGCATTCATCATCTTAGCAGTATCTTCGTTCTCGAAGGACTCATGTGCCATAACGTGACACCAGTGACATGCGCTATAACCTATACTGAGGAAAATTGGTTTATCTTCGCTTTTAGCTCTGCCCAGAGCCTCTTTCCCCCAAGGATACCAGTCAACAGGATTATACGCATGCTGCAGCAGGTATGGGCTGCTCTCATTAATTAATCTATTAGCTTTGCCCTTATCGTCGTTGTGTGTACTCTGACTTTGCATTTGTCATCAACTATTGGCAACAATGCTATTTAAGACTCATTTATGAGATCCCGGCTATGAATTCATTACTATTTATTCTTAAAGCTGCAAAATATTTTAGTGAGTTTTGTAAGAGTCAAACAGCTGAAAAAAATATGAATGTGATCTCTTGTGAACAATATATCCCGCTCCGAGTGCTCATAACGAATGCCAACTGCAGCCCGAATAGGCAACTTGTAGCAAAACAATTTGTGTCATGAAGACTCTTTGATGCAAAGATTCCTTTGTTTGTGGTCTTGAAAATGAACCTCGCAGAAGTCATTATTGCACTCATAGCAATGCCAATCAGAGAGAGTATAACATACCATACATCGTCCTATTGGTTTATTGTAATCAAAATTTTTTCTGGGTTTTGCAGGCTTGTGCTGCTGCTGTCCTCTCAACAATGAATCCCCATAAAAACAATAAGAAACCTAAACAAATACTATCATTTCACCAGGACGGAATATACGTTTACTGATGGAAACATCATCCCTACTTTTTCTTGCTCCAACTTGATTTACTAAGAATTATAATTATATAAGCATAAAGTTCCATAATAAAATACACATACGAATGTTATTGTCATACAATTTTGATGTTCTTCCAACATTTGTTTAGTTTCTATCAGACCGTCTCAAATGTATAAAGGTTTCCTAACCGAAAGCGACGATACAAACACCGAATATAAAAGTATATCCTCTAAATGTCTTTATTCACTAGAGATTCTTATCAATATATATAGAATTAGATCAACTTTTTCACGTAATGACAGACGTACTTAAGAGTCGCATGTCTTATGAGCATTTTTTGGTTTGTCATCATATGGAACGTGAACAACTTTGAGATCCTCGGCTGCTTCGGTGTTGTCGTGGATTCGCTTTGCCTCCTTTACCAAGTCTGTAACGTCCCCATATCTAGCACTGAAGTGAGTGAGGTATAGTTTTTTAACGGAAGACGACTTCGCCAAAAAAGCAGCTTCTGTAGCAGTACTATGAAAGCTTTCCATGGCTTTGGCATGCTCGTCTTGGCTGTAGGTTGATTCATAGATTAGCAGATCGCAATCGTTAAAGAAGAGCCGCAATTTTTCTGTGGGTCTAGTATCACCGGATATACCAATTTTTCGGCCAGGCCTCGGAGATCCAACTACCCTAGATGAGTTTACAGTCTTTCCATCTATAACAATATCCCTGCCATCTTGCAGTTCACGATATAATTCGCCTTCAGGGATCCCTAGGCGTTTGGCTTCTTCAATATTAAATTTGCCTGGCCTATCAAATTCCGTTACACAGAAAGAATAGGCAGGAACAGAATGAGATGATTCACAGCAAGTAATTTGATAGTCTCTAGCTTTTGTTACAACACCTTCCCCTTCAATTATATGAATATTTACATCAAAGACAAGTCCGAAATGTATGATCCTCATATTCTCCTTTATGAATTCTCCTAATCTTGGTTCCCCAAATATGTCAACTGCTCTCTGTCTACCTTGTAGGGACATTGTTTGCAAAAGTCCGAGTAAGCCGACACAGTGGTCGGCATGCATATGTGTTACAAAGATTTTCATTTTTCTATTCATACCAAGATGAGCTTTGATGAAATTTTGCTGCATACCTTCACCTGCATCGAATAGTAACAGTTCTGACCCCCTTGTCAATGCTACCGATGATAAACCTCGTCTGAATGTAGGAATAGCTGCCGAGGTTCCAAGAAATGTTATTCTTAGTTCTGTCATTTTGTCAATTGACCTTTGAGCTACCTTAATCTCACTATGTAAGTGGGTCTAAAAATTATTGCTACGTTCCTTCGATTGAGTTAGTGCGTGTATGTGATTAATTGTTTTTTGATTAATATATCGCTCTCGATTGGCTTTGTACTCTAATAGTATTTTGTTGTTATAGTTGTGATCATACTTCAATAATATTTGTTGCATCCATAGTGTTTTAATATTTTTCCTGCATCACTGGATCGTTTTGAGAATTTTAGACGTCAAGCGAATAGTGTGTCTAATATATAGTATGATTTGAAGATGACTTCTATAAGAGTAAACCCCGAAACGAAGCGCCCAACATACTTTTTGACTTTGCCCAATTTCCGCTTGATGAGAGGGCAAATACTAAGGGTACTGTATTCACGATTCGTCGAGGTATGGAGCAGGCCAGACCCCCCAAGCATTATTGTATACAGTAATTCGGTTCAATTCCATCTCGTTCAACAATCAGTTAATCTCCATTACGGTAAAAGATAATTCGAAATCCTAGTTCATCACAGAGATGTACATGCGGAGGCAGCCCACTAGTACCACCGCAAATAAAAGGCCCCATTTCTAGCGCCGCAAGATCCAGCACGTAGACGTGCCAGCATGGCTACGCCGCCTTAGGATTGCTCCCTCCCGGACCTCATCCATTTCGACGATTCGCAGTCAAACCCATGCCTTCGCATGGTTCGCTGCTCATAACCATCCGACACGGCATGCTCTCATATCAGCAGCACAAGCGGGAACCTCCTATCTGCGGATTTATCTAGCAGTTACTGATCCCAGCATAAAGCCGATTTCTGGTGTTAGTAGGGTACGGCTAGCACCCTGATCCTCCCCACCTCCGTAACCTCAGTATGCAGAATCATTATATTTGTTTATTACGGATAGAACATAATTGGCATTTAGGATCGTGATATTGCGTCTGTGTCAAACAGTTCATATCTTTCATCGGTAGTTTTGTTATTCTTGAGTGTAATTGTACAAGCGTATAGCAACTAACTTATCGCAGAGACTGGTAGTTCTGGGCAAGACCTCAACGCACTAGTTATCTGAAATTGTCATTTATAATCCTTCGGCTATGCTCACATTATTGAGTTGTTAGGCTCTTGATTGTGTTACATGCTGCGCAAATCTCAGAAGTACATTCTCTTCTGCATATACTACATACCCGACCGCCAGCTGTCTTCATACCTGACCTCACGGCCTTAGAAATTTTCGTTGTCGAATTGTAAATGTTATATTTAATACCTGGATGCTCATTTTCAAACTTGTTTAAGAACTGTCTAAGGTCAGTCCTGATGCTCTCGTGCATGTAAGGGCATTCTTCTGCTTGGAAAGGGATACTCCTTTGTAAAGCATAGAATACGATCTCTTGCTCATAAAGTTCGACGAACGGTTTTATTTTTTTCAACTTGTTGGTACCATACATAACAGGTTCTGGATAGGTCCAACCAATTCTCTCAACGTCTCCAGCAAGAATATTTATCATAAAGCTTTGTACCTGATCGTCTAAATTGTGAGCTGTTGCAACAACGTTTGCTCCTACTGCCTCTGCAGCGATATCCATCGCTCTTCTGCGAAAGGTGCCACATATTGAGCATGAAGTCATTTTCTCAGCCGACCTCAATTTTATTGCCTCGTCCATATCTATTCCAAAGATTTCCTTGTACGATAGAACCTTGCTCGGTACGTGAATATTCGAACAAAACTCCTGTACGATCTTAAGTGATTCATCACGATAGCCTCTGATGCCCTCATCTATAGTGATAGCAATAAGATCAGTTGTTCTGTGACGACTGTCTAAGATCTTCTTCATTATATATAGAAGCGATAAACTATCTTTGCCACCGGAAACAGCAACAGCGACCTTGTCGTTGTAATTGAGCATGGAATATTTTGACATTGTTTTAGAAGTTTTTTGTTCTATGGATCGCACAAAACACCTCTTGCATAGATATTCTCCAGAGTAACGACGATGATACACGCTAGAGCCGGTCTTGCATTTATTGCAACTAGGCGGCAACAGACAGGATGATGACAATACAAATATTTAACGAGCAGTAGATACTAAATAATATTGTCATATAATGTATACAATGTCTTATGGCGGTAGATCATATTTGATCCTATTTTAATGAAAATGATATTTCAGTTGTATAGAAATCAAGCGGTTTTGTTGGGGTGAGCATGCATAAGCCGCCTGCAAAAAGTGATGAGTTTAAAATGTGTGTTATAGTAAGAAGCACCTCAATTTCTGTGCAATTAGTGCTCTTAGAGTAGGATTCAAAAACGGCATATTTTCAACGGAATTGCTCAATATAATAACTATATACTACACTACACAACAGTTTTAATACTATGTTAAAAAAATCTTCGGTATTCATGATAGTGCTCTTAGTATCAGCATCATTATTGGTACATGCACAATGTGAGACAAAGGGAAAATTCGATAAACATTACGCGAAAATGGTTACTGCTTTATAGTTTGACAACCTAATTCATGACTATCTTTATGCTCAAATTTGCGCTCATTTGTATTTTTAGTGTTTAATGCGTTTTCAATGCTGGAATTGCATAAATAAAATAAACGGTGAAGTTCTCGTTGTTTGTCTAACCCGGTCTGAGGCTTGGTTGCTATTTTCCGGCTGCCATGAGCTCTGCTATTTCAGTTTGGTCAGATATTACGTTGCCTACATCGGAAATCCTAACATACCTTGCTTTGTCCGGCATATCTGGGAAAGTAAATAACTGTCCTCCTACGCCTAGAGGGTAGCTCTCTGCAATCCCTGCATTCTTGAAGTGCTCACCGTCTGTGGATGTTTGGACTCTGAAGAAGTTTATACTCTTATCACCATTGGGAAAGGCGATCCCTATGTTACATACCGTCTTTTCTGCTCCAAGGTCAAGTTGAAGCCATGGACTAGACGCGTCAACAGTGTTTGGATCATCACTAGACGTTGATTTTACAAATGATTTGACATCTGTGCTGTTAACCGTCCATGCTGTCTGCAAATTATTATCTAGCAGCGTTATAGGGGAGGAGCTATTACTGTTTTGAGATTTGGCCGAGATTTGTAATGTGTGAAGCCTATCAGCCCTATTGCAGGCTTGTTTATCAGACAATGCGATGTAGCCAGTTTCTGCAGCTGACGAATCTTCATTAAAATTCCTCACAGTCGGACTTGCTCCCGATGTAACGTTCACTAGCAAATATTGCGAAGTGTACTGTCCATCTGGAAAAAATGCATGCACTTCATAATTGAGTATTCCTTCTGGGCCGACTATTTGAAAATCGTTTGACCCTATCTGCCTTTGTGCATAGAGCTCGACTGGTTGAGCCTCCGTATCAATCAGATACGCACTTACCTTTGTCGGTTCTCTATCGAATTGAAAATGTACTGTATTACCTAGTTGAACACGTACTGGAGGATTTGATCCATCCTCTGGAGGACTGGCCGATGGAATAGTAATTTTGTTCATTTCTCCGCCATTTGCAAGAACAAACGTTGACATTGGATAAACCTTGTCATCGTACATCATTGTGATTTGTGGTATATTCTTATCCTGTTCTGAAGAAATCGAGTCAGCTGAACTTTTAGCATCGGCACGTACGACCATTAATGAAAATACACTCAAAAACACCACTGACAACACAACAGCAATGGGCACCGCGTCTCGGAGCCTATTTGCATTGTTGATGCTTTTTGTGACATGTCTTCTATTCTTTGGAAAATGCATCTCCATTCTAAACACCGTAGGCCCAAATATTTACGTCATATTCAATAAAGTACGCAAATAATGTTACAAAATAATTATCGTATTACCCATCTGTCAACCTTCTTGAATGGACGAAGTTCATTATCAACTTGCTTCTATTTACACTGTGTAACACACAGAACGTGACGTGACGTTACACAAAAGCAGTAGAAGGTTGCGCACCTATTAAATGAGCCTTCTCTAAAATAAGCTAACTGCATTGCAAAAAAAGTTCTGTTATCGAGTTCGTATTCTTACTATAATACAATAATATATCTCCAGGAATTAGCAGCAGATTATCAGCAAATAAAAGAAGCAATTATGTTCTATCTCAGCAAGAGATACAAGGAAAATATATACTTCATGGAAAGGGAAGAACGAAAGGAAAATTCTGTAGTTGGCTTCCACATGTAGAGTTGTCTTTGCATCCGAAAACTTGTTGAAATTTGTCTTCTGCTTGCGCTGTGAGATTTTGCAACAAAGGTGCTTCTGGGAATCCAACGGCTCGAACCTCTGCTAGCTCCAGCATATGCGATATTCCTAGTATTAGTACTCCTATTATAGTTAAGAAAAGCATTCTCTTGCTCGATATCCCAGAAATTTCCAAAGGTCAAATAAAATTTCCTTATGATATTATAAATGGATTCAGGAATTATCGGTTCGTAGCTTGATGCTATAGCATTTACTAGAAGACGAATAGAGCGATACCAATAGAAAAATATTATTGCCATAAAGCTGTTAACCTGTTAATGCTGTCAAGCCTGATAACCTAAATCTAATATTTGCTAGATATTTTCCTAGACACATCGGCGACTGGAAATGTTACATTGCCTTTTTTGTAGGACATTGACCATTGATACAAAATTTCCATAGAACATTTCGACCAAAATGTGCTGCTATCAGTATAGGCCACTTGCAAACAGAGCATTTCTTGCCTGTAGTCAATAATGATCCAGTCTGTGGCAACGGAGCCGCTGCTTTACATTTACCAGAGGTATAATTCGAACAACCTACAAATCTCTTCTTCGTTCTGCTTGACCTTATGATCTTCAACAGTCCATCTGTGCAAACAGGACAGGTACCAAGTGTTGTTTGTTGCCGTTGCCGTTGCCGTTGTTGTCGTCGCAATCTAGTCATTGTTATTGCTTCGGTTAGGTGATGACCTATCTCATTCTCTTTTTTCTTTAAAGAGACAAGAGCCTCATTCAATCTCTCTATGGCACTTTCTAGCACGGTAGCGCTTTTCATTGTGCCTGATTCGATTTGGTAGAGTTGTGTTTCTGTGAACCTCGTAAGGTCGCTTGATATTATCTCAGGTACATAATTGCGCATTGATTGTATTATTTCGAATCCTAGCTCTGTAGCCTGGATTCCTAGCGCCCCTGTTTGCCTAGGTTGTTGGTTCGTTATTTTCTCAAGTCGAGGAGCACTAATATTGCTAATGTAATTTCTCTTAAATAGGGTGCTGATAACATCCGATCTCGTCGCCTTTGTGCCGATGTTATCTTTTTCCATTTGTTGCAATAGAGTGGCTTGATTGAACCTCGAAGGCGGTTGACTGAATTTTTCAACTATTGTAATGCTGATGTTTTGTAAAATATCGCCATTTTGCAAATTCGCTAATTCTTTCTCATTACCAGTGTTAGTTAGGCTAATGTAAGGTCTGTAATAAGGCAGCCAGCCTTCGTCGATGGTTTTCCTCGAATCGGCTCTAAATAGGTAGTCCTTCTTTACTTGAATAGTTACAGTGATCAATCGGCTCAGTGCTGGTTTGCCAAAAGTCGCAAAGAACCTCTTGATTATAAGATCGAATATCTTGAAATCGGAGGCCTCAAGTTTCCCTTTGGGTCTCTCACCGGTAGGATAAATCGCAGGATGAGCAGGGTCGGTTTTGCTGCCTTGATTAGGAGAAAGAGATCCTTCAGACATCAGACTTGCGCCCAAATTTTTATAAATGCTATAACTGGCGTCATCCTTGTATTTTTTGTTGTTATTATCATAAGGTACAGATAGGCTAAGCTCTGAGATACTCCTAATAATTTTTTTATAATCGATCGATGGCGAAAGCTTTTGGCTTGAGGTCCTTGGATAAGAAATTAGACCATTGAGATATAGCTTCTCCGCGATAGTCAGAGTATAGCTAGGAGAGAACTTGAACACTCTATATGCTTCCCTCTGCAAATCACCTAGATTGAATGGCGCCGGAGCTTTGAGCTGACTAGTCGTAGATGTAACTTCAATCACTCGGCCACTTTCTTCTTTGCAAGATTCAGCTATCATTCTGGCTTCGGATAGGGTTCTTATCCTCTCTTTGTAATAACGAGAGTCAATTATCTGCTCATCCCTTCTGAATTCTGCTTGGATATTCCAATAAGGGACGGGGATGTGGGTTCTGATTTCTATCTCTCTGTCGACTACAAATGCAAGAGTCGGACCTTGTACCCTGCCTATTGAGAGGTTGTAATATTTTTTGCTGAGATTGCTAGCCTTAAAAGACTGTGTAAGGGCTCTAGATAGGTTGACCCCATAGATAAAATCAATAGTATGACGAGTCCTCCCTGCCTCGGCTAGAGTGCTTCTTGGCTTTAACAAATTTTCAAATGAAGTCCTTATCTCATCAGCAGTCAAAGTCGAAAACTTTGCCCTCAGCGATTTTTCATACTTGCTTTTGCATGTATACTGTAGGATATTGTAACCAATAAGCTCACCCTCCTGATCGTAATCACAAGCATGTATAAACCTCGATGCCTTGCGTGAAAGCATGGCTATTGTGTCTATGATTTGTTGCGACGTCGTAGTCGATATTGTTCTACCTATGGCTCCTGTCCTTCTTATAATCGGAACCCATTTGACATCAAATACAGGATAAACACTTCTATTGTTCTTTGGATCGGCAAGTCCGTACAGATGTCCTATTGCTGAACAGATCACAAACTGGGCTCCGTTTATGTCCGTTGCCTTGAACACAGGTGTTTTAAAGCTCTTGATTCTTTTTTGGTCACGTTGTACGTCTTCTGGTGAGGCTTTTCTTAAACTGGCCGTTCCTAGAGCCTGTGCTATCCTTAAAGCAGCAGCAGGTTTTTCGCAAATTACGAGTGAATATGGTTCTCGCTTCCAGTCTGGATTGCTGCTCAAATCTAAATATTTCTTAAGCAATACCTCCCTTTATGAGAAGCTGTTAAGGGTTTAATCGTCTTGAATTTGTAGATATCAGTACTAACAGGTAATTACTCATCGGGAAAACAGTATAACATGAGCAGTGTCAGAAAAACCATTAAACTGCAGGACTGAAATTACAATAAGCAACTATACTGTGGAATAATAATAATAGAATTTCTACCAAAATAAACTGCACAAAAATTTGAAGTTATAGTTTTTCGCTACTGATTTCTAACTAATGCAATTTGGCAGTATATGATGTATGATTTCAGGAAAGACACAAATTTGAATTTACTTTTATTTTATCAGACATGTCCGGTAAAAGGAGACAATTTAACTCGCAAGACATCGCATATAATATATTGCTAAATTTAATTAAAGTAGCACCATATACAGATGTCTTCAAAAGAATCGGCAAATTTTGTTGTCCGCGAAATTCAGCAGACAGATCTAAGCAGAGGTTTCTTCGATACATTATCTAATCTGGCGCCTATAGGTGACTTAGTAAGTCAACATGAAAGAGCTAAAAAGATTTTATCTGATATTAGATCTTATCCGTTTTATACTATATTCGTCGCAGCAAGAGAGGACGGCGAGATTATAGGCTCTATTACAATATTAATCGAGCAAAAATTTATACATGATGGAGCAAAGGTTGGTCATATCGAAGATGTTGTGACAAGAAATGAATATGGAGGAAGAGGCGTAGGCAAGGCGTTAGTCCTAAAAGCCTTGGATTTTGCGAAACAAAAAAAATGCTACAAAGTGGTTCTTGATTGCTCAAAAAGGAATGTCGAATTTTACGAGAAATTAGGGTTCAAACAGCATGAGATTTCGATGAGAATCGATTTATAGACAACTGTCAGACGTCATTATTTTATATTCATGCCAGTCTGTTAAATCTCTGAATTGCTGTATTATCTAGTATAATCAATCTTTCTCTGAATCCAGTAAACAAATCAAGCCATTCTTAAAAGTTGTCCGGTTTGAATCATTTTTAACAAGAATTTTTGAATGGGTAGCAGAGACCATTTTAAGTTGTTTCTTTGGACAAATGATTTTTATATTTCTATTGTAGACTTTACGGGTTCCGTAAGTTGTAGAAATTGCATGTTAAGAAACTGACAACGCCTGGCAACATTGACTTTTTTAGGTTTAAAACGCTCTCCTGTATAGTTTGAAGATTGAATTCTAGTCATCTATATCTTGCAGCATAAGTGTCTAAGTCATTTGCCATCAAATCTTTTTTGAATTGGTTCCGTATCAACCTCCCGTATACTACGAGGTCACGAGCAAGCATGTTTAAACGCTTAGACAATTGAGCATTGATAATTTCACCATTTGAATTCAGGTCTTGTCCACTGTTGATTGATACGCCGTAAGGCATACTCCATCCGTAGCACTGCCTTACAGCAGTGCGCATCTGGTCCATGACAGTCAAGCCCTTTTCATGTGATGTACATAGATAGCCAAATGTTTTACCTGCGAATTCTTCCCAGAAGTGGTCCAAAAAATTCTTCATACTTCCCGACATAGAGCCATGGTAATCTGGTGAAGCAAGTACGAAGGCATCGGCCCATTCCACTGCTTGCGAAATTGTTTTGATGTTTCCATAGAAGGTATCGGCTGAACTTATGCTGGGGTTATAAAAAGGTAATTTAGTTTCTCTTAAGTTCAGAAGCCGCACCTCGGCGCTGAATTTACTTGCAGCGATCTCTAGGAGCGTTGATAATACCCTGGTGCTATTTGAATTCTCTCGAAGGCTTCCGGTAACCCCCAGGATTCTTATAATTGCTGTTTGTTTATTCATATCTATCTTTGAGCTTGCTATTTCTTGTTGCATCGATTTAGCCACTCCTATCCAATTATTATTACATTGTGCTGTACACTCAATTCACTTATGTAAGTATTGGTCCAATAACATGATCAGCTTCGTGCTAGAATATACTGTGTAACATCACAATCCATTAGGCGATGAAATAGGACTTGTGATGGATGTAGGATAGCAATTATCTTTTTTGCAATGGTGCCATACTATCTATTCTCTTGTCTATCTAACAACTGCTTATCAGGCAGAGGCTGATTCATAGATCAAATTGCTTTTGTGTCTCTACCCCCTTGATTCCCAGTTATGGTGTTTGTTGTGATTGAACATTTACCGGTTCATATATAACATAAGTACGATATTCTAGGTTGATAAGTTCTATAAACGATTATATCAGTGGAATCAGACTTTTTCCATATGGCTACTTTTTGCTATTGAATAAGGATTATGGTAGCGATACCAAGTAGCGCTGATGATATTATATATATAAAAATACGAGTTTCGCATAATTTCTTATTTAATATATGATAGAATGTATATATAGCACATACTTGGTCGAATTATAGTCGTAAAGTTGTTGGATATCGATGCCATGGCCATAGGAAAGATGATGCATTTTTAGTGCCAAAAGCAGAATCTTTTTCACTCTTTATCTTAGTTTTTATTAGTGTTCTTGCTTTGCTTAGTCTTGTAATTAATAATTTCTCAATTGCAGAAACTAACAATAGCATGTCCTCAAATGCAACAACAGTTCAAACAAATTCTTCATTCGTTAATAAGTGGGGTTCTTCATGTTTACTTAATACTCATTATAGATGTCATGATCCAGACGGTGCATCAGGTCCTTTAACGCTAGGGGATGGCCAGTTCTCTAGTATCTGGGGTATTGCTGCAGATTCAGGCAAATTATATGTTCTCGATGTTAGTAATAACCGCATCCAAGTCTTTTCTGATAATGGTACTTTCATTAGAAAATGGGGTTCGTTTTGTGACACTACTACTCGTAACAAGTGTACAGATCCAGACGGTGCATCAGGTCCTTTAACGCTAGGGGATGGCCAATTCAAT
>JBKOWU010000054.1:0-3800 GCA_046724555.1 Thermoproteota archaeon
AACGCATTATTATCATCGTCATCATCTAAAAAGAACAGTAGCAAACTGGTAGCCAGTAGTCGTTTTCATACATCTAATCTAACACTTGTCGATGCAGGAAATAGTACGGATTTCTACCAGTATGTAAACTTTGCAAGACAATATTATAGACGCGATGTTATAAGCAGGGTTTTAAATAATACAATCATAACTAGGTCTTTTACAGTCTATCAGCTGGCAGACATAGTCATAAATCAATTACCAAAGGTCATTCAACAGTATAAAGCCAAAATGATAGTTGTTTCTGATTTACTAGATATGTTCATTCGTGACCCACAAATTGAAGGTAATGAAGCAAGATATTTGATAAATGAAATTGTCAGGTCTATTACAAAATCAAAAGCATTAGAAGATTTATTAGTTGTTGTGTCAATAGCATATGAACATGGTGTATATCGTCATCATCATAATAATAAACCAGCCTTACAGTATAACAAAACTATCCTTCCAAGATTTGACAAGTGCATCGAAATTATGAATAGCCATGAAGATAGAAATAAGATGATTGATATAAAGATGCGAAACAACTGCACAAGGAACAGAAATACTACTGATGACTTTCACAATCACAAAAAAGCATCTTGTTCTATTAAAGAAAGAGATCTACTTATACCACATTGACAAGATCAACTAACACTTTTTGGATTGATCTTTGATGTTTCGTGTGTCCACTATATATCCACCAGGCTCTAGGAAATATCCACCAGGTCCTTCCATTGCTTTTGTAAATCCTTTTTGTTTGTGCAGATTTTCAATATACTCTTTATTCTCTTCCTTTTTGGGAGTATTCATTATGCTTTCATAATCATAATCCAAACCACACATACAGGAAATATTGTAGTTCATACCTTAAATGGCTTTACAGTAAGAATTTCAAAACTTGCTCAAGAAATAATTTAACCCGCACAATATTAGTTAGGTTGATCTTAGCGCTACAGTCTTATGTCATAAAACTTCGATGTTGATCTAAAGCCTAGACATGTTCTGGTGTGAACATTTTTGAGCTCCCCACTATAACCGACAATTTGAGATCTCAGGTGATTCTGGAAAGGTATTATTTACGATTCTCCTTTTGGGAGACTGCCGATTTATCTGTCTCACTCTCTTAAAACTGATTCTTTTGGTCATCAGGAGTGACTATAGGAACTTTGCTATATTTTTCGTTTCCTGATAGAAATTATTTATATTATAAACCCTTTACAGAGAGTATGTCTTTACTAATTTTCGGTGAACTCTTATTATTTCACTAATGCTTAGAGGGTTAGGTTCTTTCTCACATGGGAAAGAACAATCTAGGCACTAGTTCCTAGTACGCCCTAATCCTCTATCTCTTTAGTTTTTGTATGCCTTCAGCAACTAGTGTTTCGACAGCCCCTCTAGCTCCTTCCAATAATGAAGAATCCTGATGGGCCATCAATTCAAGTATTTACATTTTTAAACTCTTATAACCTTTATTGCCGGTTATGTCTTTTACATTTTGATATCATATTGTCAAGAGTTCTTGGCTTTTGGATTATTATTATTATATCATGTTTCCTTGCCCTGTCATATATAGGTGCAATTTCAGCGGGAAAGCATCCTGTACTGGCACAGTCATTGCTCCAGACTGTAAAAAATAGAGATTTAGTAATAGACCTTGGCAATGGAGTAAAGACAAGCGCTCAGCTAACTATTCCTGCTGTCGGCGAAGGCCCATTCCCAGGGGTCCTCCTCATACCTGGTGCAGGGCCAAATGATATGAACTACACTGGGGGTACGAATGTTAAACCATTTTGGCAGATATCTCAATATCTGACAGAAAGGGGATTTGTTGTTCTCAGATATGACAAGAGAGGTATAGGTGATGGTGGTGTAATTTTGGACAAAACGTATGGGGAAATATGACGTACGATGATCTAAAGCAAGATGCAGAGAAAGCCGTAAACGTACTAATACAGCAGCCTGAAGTTGATCCAAAGAAGATCACCTTGATTGGTCATAGTGAAGGCGGTGAAATTGCTGCAAGAGTTGCAATTGGTAATCCGGATAAAGCTAAGAATTTAGTGCTTATGGATGCTAGGATCCAGACCCCGTATTATGCACTGTACTATGGGGTAGTTGGTTTACCACTTGAATATGCTAGACAAGTTTTGGACAAAAGTCATAACGGGTCTTTTTCATTGCAGGAAGCATCACATGATCAAATTTTTCAAATCATGGTTGGTAGTAAAACCAGCTTAATCCTCAATCAAAGTCTTCATAATGGAACTAAAATGCTAAAATCAGGATATAGTCCGAATGATCATAGATACATAAACATTAATGCAGAACTCAAACCTTTGCTTGAGAGTAGATTGGAAAACGCATTCGAAGCACCTAAATGCGATAGAACTGAACTCCCATGTCCTATTTGAAATCGATTCTTGGTTTAAAACCAACCTTGAGTATCATAGGTAATGTCTCTTCATCTATTGGCATTCTAATGCTCCATGGACAAAATGATTCGGGGGTTCGTGTTCAACAAGCATTTCTTATACAGCAGCAACTAACTGAGCTGAATCATCCTGATCATACATTAATAACATATCCGGATCTTGGGCATGTTCTTTATCCGTCGAGTGGGTAACATCATTTGGTTCGATACCAGAGTATGTCTTAGCAGATCTTTATGCATGGCTTGATGCTCATTCAGGTCTTACACATTTCTTTATTACTCCCTCTACCAATAGTATGACTTCTTTGAGTACAGATACAGGTTCTAACTCTTCTAGCAAAAGCTGATGATTTGTTACCTTCCTCATCTAAACGTTTAACGCGAATAAATCGATAGTCAGATTAAAACTAGTCTAAATGCGACATACTCAATTTGTTGGTCTCTCCCTTTTTCTGGTCAGAGAATGGGATTTAGTCATTTACCCATTGGAGATCATATGCAAATAGGAATTGATAGCTTAGCCGCATTTGATGACGCTGGCTTGTCACTTAACCCATCTGAGCGTTTGCGAAGGGTAATCGAACAAATTGAATATGCCGATAAAATTGGATTGGATGTCTTTGGAATAGGTGAACATCACCGTAGAGAATTCCTCGATTTAGCTCCTGCTGTCATCCTGGCTGCTGCAGCTGCGCGAACAAAACGCATACGCCTTAGCAGTGCTGTAACGGTATTAAGTGCCGCTGACCCTGTGAGGGTATTTCAAGAATTTGCAACATTGGATCTTTTGTCACAGGGCCGGGCTGAAATGGTCGTTGGTCATGGTTCATCTATTGAGGTGTTTCCTTTGTTTGGATTTAAATTGGAAGACTAGAAACTACTGCAGACCCCGATTGAAGATTATAGAAAGAATGCTGTGAACCTCATCTTGGCGCCTTATCTTATCAATATCAAAAAATTATCCTATGAGGATGCTTTGAATATAATCAATAATTGGCTTAATTGTAAATTCTGATTCAATGACATCAAACATATCGGTGTCTGTCTTATTTCTACTGAAACTTAAGAGAAGGAGGGAAGAAAGGGTAATGGATATGGAAAGTGAGATGCTATAATCAAGAAATTTCTTAAATCCTGCTTTATACATAGTTACAGTTGATGGACTATAAAAAAATAGACTATGAAAAAATCTATGAAGGTATTATCAAGATAGATCCAAAGATTAGGCTAGTTACTATCTGCGATTCTAGTGGTAGAGTAATGTATTCTCAACATCGTGAAGGTATAAAGAATCTGCTAACGCCAGAAGAAAGTAAGGAATCACTGGAACTAGCAGTAAATTCATGGA
>JBKOWU010000302.1:0-9679 GCA_046724555.1 Thermoproteota archaeon
GGAACGTGAGCTGGGTTTAGACCGTCGTGAGACAGGTCGGTCTCTGCCTGACAGGGGCGCGGTTGTCTGAGGGGAAGTTGCCCCTAGTACGAGAGGAACAGGGCAGCGCAGCCTCTGGTTTATCAGCTGTCCGACAGGGCACGCTGAGCAGCTAAGCTGCTTAGGATAACTCCTGAAAGCATCTAAGGAGGAAGCCTTTCCCGAGAAAAGACAGCCTTCCGTAAGGAGAAGGGCGGCCATAGAAGATGGCGTTGATGGGATGGAGGTGTAAGCATCAAGCTTTGGCGAGGTGTTCAGCCTGCCATTTCCAATAGCCCAACGCACCTGAATATTATGTGGAAATCTGAATCTGATCTACTAACTAAGTAACAATGAAATCTTTGCTCTAAACACGTAAAGAACAATGTAATGTCGTACTGGTGATCTACGGTGTTTTGTTGTCATGAATACAGGAAGCAAGTAGTATGCATAGTTGTTGATGTGTGTTTGTGTGTTTGTGAATTCGTTGATTGATCCTAGCCGTTGCTGTTGTAGACGGTCCTAATTTTATTTTTAATGTATTTTTTACAAATTATTTTAGGATTCATTTGCTGAATGTTTCTCATGTTGAGTAACTAAAGTTTTATGATTGGCTTATGTTTTGATGTAGCTTCATTATTTGACTACTGAGAAATCTAGCTGCAGCACAGGATTATGTCTTTGGTTTAAAGGGGCTTTTATACATGTGAGTCTTCATCTTTAGCGTATGTTTTCTTTACGACGATAAATATACAATGCGCAGTCCTGAGTAGCCCTTATAAGAAGACGGCGATCTCATATGCTTAAGTATGCGTATACTGTTCTATGTATGTTTAATTAAAATATGTCGCTAGCCGTGTGTATTTCTCACAAAGAAGATGTTGATGGAATTTCGTCAGCTGCTTTAATCAAAGCAGCATTTAGAATTAAATCGGTTATTTTGGTTGATTATTCTAATCTCATATCTAGCCTAGAAAAAGTTGCCGTGTCCGACCCGGGAAAACGAAGAATTGACAGAGTATTTCTATGTGATTTAGGGTTGAGTAAGAGAAATGAACAGAGGTTTTTAGATGTTATAGGAACAATTATTTCAAATGGTTCTAAGGTGACATACATTGATCATCATGAGTTACGAGTTGAGACAGCAGCTGCGCTAAGGAAAATGGGGGTGATGTTAGTTCATACTATTGAGGAGTGCACCAGTGTTCAAATCTATAGTAAATTCAAAAAGAAACTTAAGAGTCAAGCTGCCTTTTTTGCTGCTGCAGGAGCCTTGACAGATTATATGGAAAATAGGCCTATTGCATCATCTATCATATCTAGATTCGATAGGCAGTTCTTGATGCTTGAGGCTACTGCACTTTCTTATATTATTTCTGCGAATCAACACAACAATGAATTTCTATGCAATATTGTGGACAGTCTCGCAGAAATGAAATATCCTCACGAGATAGAAGACGGATTTTCGATTGTTGAGAAACAGGCACAAAAAGTATCTAATGCAATAAAGAAAATCGAAGAATCAATGATTAAAATTGACAATTTGGCATATATGCACAGTAATTTGGACCTGTCGGCTAACATGATTGTTAATTCTGTACTGGGTATATCTGAAAGAGCAGTTGCTATGGTGTACAAGCTGAAAGATGACATCAACTGTTACATAATCTCTATACGTGGTTCAAAGGATTGCAAAGTGCATCTCGGCCGTCTAATCAATGACATTGCATCAGAATTGGGCGGAAGTGGTGGAGGTCATGATAAAGCATGTGGCGCAGTTATACCGAAAGAAAAAATCAAAGAATTTATCCAACTCGTAGACAAAGGCATTGCGGCTATTGGCAACTAGCAAATCGGACAGATTTACAGCTGGCTGGATCACAATTCTGTAATAAGTGTCTCTTTGCTAGCCTTGGTATCCTTTTACGGCTATTGTCTTTTCATATTCTGTTTAAAAATAAATTAATTAACTTGTGGTCGCTCAGTACCGCGTTGTATAAAATGTGAAGATATGTTAATGGAGTATAGTGATGTATAATAGGAAAATGACAAATTCTTTGATTCAGCTGTTATGAAGAAAGAGGCTTCGTCGACGTACTAAAAATCGTCAGCATAACCAAGATAAACGTCTAGATTGTATCTAATATCTGCTTTATTGATGTATGACAGAAAATATGAAAAGGCACTGCAAAGGGTTGAAAAATTTATTAGAAAACATAGAACAACAGACCATGTAACAATTCTCAATCAAATAGATGTAGACTATGATACTCTCATGAAAATTCTATCTGAACTAAGTAACAGAGGCCGTTTGAAGTAAAATCCATGGGATTATTATTCAGTAGGATTGTGTATTATCTATATATACGAATTGAACTGGTGGTCAAGTAGTAGATGGTGGGCATTCATGTCAACTTTGACGGCAAGATGTATTAACAGCTGGAAAGTCAATAAGAATGATTATAATTACTTCCTGAATTATTTTATTTCATGATCTATGAGAATAGGAAAAATGCACGATAATACTAAATATTTGGGTACCGATTAGTTTAGTTTTTTACAATTAAATCAGATTTACTAATGATTATCCTCTTGTACATAAGCCGGAATGCAGTTTTTCATGAGCATTTACTTATTATGTTCGCTGAGTTCATATCGGGTTATTAAATTGTATGCTCGAGTCATAAAATATATATGTTATTGATCTGACGTTAGCTATGGAGAATTTAGAGGCAGATCAAATTGACACTGTACTGTCCAAAACAAACAAAGTTCTGATGATGTTTTATGCCGATTGGTGTCCTTTTTGCCAAAAGTTTAAGCCGATGTTTGAATCTCTACCAGACTCTAAGTCTAATGCAAAATATCGAGCTTATGGGGCAAAGCTCAATGATGATGATAATCCACTATGGGATAGGTTTTCAATAAATTCTGTTCCCACTCTAATTGCCTTTGATGAAGCCAGACTTGTTGCAAGAAGAGATGGTCGAATGGGTATAGGATTAACTAAATCTGATCTTGATTCTATCTTGAGTGAGTTGAAATGGAAGTGATATGGATGAAATTGCTTGCTATAAACAATCTGCATAGTAGCACAAATAATTAGAGTTCCGTAAACTAAATAACTAGGTCAAGATTACATCTGTCTTGATATAATAACAAACGATCACAGATGCTTCTAATTTAATGCTATGTCTATTGTAATACATTTAGTAAAATAGTGACAACAACGGCAAATTATCCATAACGGTTTATACATTTTCATACGTAACTCTCATATTATCGTGCGTCATGATATTCATGTTCACTATGGACATTATGGAAGACAAGGTTATTGCAAGACATCTATTTGAAAAATATTGTTCCAATCCTAAGAATTGGAATTTTGTCGTTTCAACATCCTCTATGAGGGATGGATTCTTTGATGCTATGGTTTCAAATACTGATGAGGTTTGGCAACTTAAACTAGACTCTATCTATAAGCCATTGCCACTGGTAGTTGGAACAAAGGTTGATGTAGACTCTACAAGGATGGAGCGCAGCATAAGTCCCAATGCGGTTCCATTTGGGTTCCGAAAATTGGATCCACCCGTGATTATGGATATCTTAAAGAAAGTAACTGAAGAGCAAGAAGCACGTATGAATGTACACAATATGGGAGCAGACTTCGATGATCAATTATATTCGATTCTTCGCTCGCTTAAAACAGTCAAACCAACTAGTGGAAATAATTATGTATATGGACCATTTATATTTACTAACACGAGCAGCATAAGTCTCAATGATTACCATAAACATGTGTCTGAAAAATTAGCCATGAAACTACGTGACACTCTCCGTACTAAGTATTCAAGTTATGGCTGATGCGAACTAAATTCTTTCATTATTTTATTATATGAAGCTCAGAACAAGCTATTTCTTAGCCCCTTCTATGAAGTATCTATTAGCATCCAGTATTGATTCAAACCTAAACCGGTATTTACCGCGAACCAAGACATACACCAGACATAATATCCTTGAATTGCTTTATTTTTACCCAGAAGAAGAGGTAAGGTCTTTCATATGACTAGCTACAAGCTGATTTTCATATATTTCAGCTTTTAACGTTATATTCTAAAATACGGTTATAGTAATAGTTATGAGTCACTAACTTGATAGTAATGTAAGAAATTTGTTTACTGATCACTGCCTATTATATGAATACAGGCAGACAATCTTTCCAAAGACTATTGTTATTGTGTGATGTGAAATCTCTAGATGCTGATTATCTCCTCTACTGGAGATACGACTATTATCCCAGCATTTGCTTTACCTGTGGTCGCTGACTCTTTAATAGCAAGAATTGTCTCTTGTACTTTGTTCTCGTCAACTATAGCGACCACCGTACGTCGAGTTGAATACGGCATTTTTATAGTTCCGGTTCCTCTTCCAGACCTCACTGTTTCTTTTTCTCCTTTTCCCATCCCTTTAGATTCATAGAACGTTACCTGTAGATTTAGGGATTCTAATGAAGATAATACTGTATCTATTTTTTCAGATATTATAAATGCCTCTACTCTCTTCTTTCCCATATTTTTTTATCATCTTGCCGTTGTTCTACCATTGAAGCACTGCTAGACATCAAATGTATGGCAGTCGTGCTATGTAATAAGAATTTTTTCACAGGATATAGGCGTGACTCTAAAATCCTCAATCTGCTTATTATCATAATCATTATTATTATTTGCCATGATATGTCTAGAATTTTTGTCTGCCACCGTAGACATGCAAAAGGTCACTTAGGACTCATTGTTGCAACTACCCAATTATTTGAAACACTGGATTTCCCACGAAGCTGTCTAGGATAACTTAGAATAAGTCATTGGTAGCGAATGGTCGTATCTATAGCTCGTATGCATGTGTCCACCATTAAACTCCTCGTAATAATGCTTTATGCTCATGCTTTCAAGCTTCGAATGAAGCATCCTAGCACCCAACTGTAGATTGAACTCATCTTCAGAGCCACAGTCTAAGTAAATAAATCTAAGCCTCTCTAGATTGTTCCTGTGCTCCTTTACGATCCTGACAGGGTCGTGTCGTAACCATCGCCTCCATACTTGTGGCAGAATCTCACCTGTTTTCAGATTAAATGGCATATCGACTCCCATTTCCCTTGATTGAGGATTTGGAGAATAATGAGCGGCCATCGCAAATACATTCAAAGGAGGACCATCTTGCTTGTCATGATGGCTAGATTTTTTCCAGAAATTGTCAAGCCAGTTTTTTGGACCGCCATACTCTGCATAAGCTTTAAGAGCCTTAGGGAAATCCGGCAGGTAACAATATTCAAATCCCGCATCTCCCGCGTGGTCTACAATTCCGTGAAATAGCTCTGGATGGCGCATTGCCAACATCAGAGAACCATATCCACCAGAAGAATGCCCAAATACTACTCGTTTGGAAATGTTGTAGTTCTTGTCCACGAATGGTACAATCTCATTTACTATGTAGTCCTCGTACATACCGGTTGCTGAGGAGTTTAGGTATTGGTTTCCCCCAAACTTTGTAAAGCAATCCAATAACACAAAAATCATTGGACCACATTTTTTCTGCGAGATCAATCGATTCATTCTGTGTTCAATATTCTCTCCGAGCGGATCTATGTTTAATAGCGCTCTTCCTTGACTACCAAAACCTGGAAGTAGAAAGATGCTAACATAGCCTTTTGAATAGGATTTCGAGTAATCAGGGGGAAGATATATTATCACTTCTCGTGTATGTGGATCTTTCAAGGGGTTCGATCTAAGGACACGGCTCTCATAAAGATGGACCATTATTTTTCCTTTCACCGATGTCAACAAACGTATTGCTCATCTGTGACTTAAAACATTACAGCATAGCAGTTATACTGGGCTTGATTATAAGTTGTTTACATTAAAGTAAAAATAATCGAATCGGAATTACTTAGCCTTCCATGCTCCAGTCTCGATAAACAGAATCAGTCTTAAATAGCATAACAAGTCTCCTTTAGTAAAGTAATTAGGGAATGTAGGGGTAATACTTATTGTTATCTTGATAGAAGAAGACGAACGAGATTCAGAAGATGAAATATCTTTTTCTAGTGAATCACAAACTTACTGTGTAGGTTTTGTCACCATGGTTGATTCCATCGGGACTACCTTTGAAGTGAATGATACGACCAAAATCAGAAGATATTATTCATTATTTATCAATACTCTGGTTCCAATAGCACAAAGTTTTGGCGCGAAAATAATTAAGAGTACGGATACAAGTTTGATATACTATTTCCCTAAGACATCACCCTTATCATCTAATATTAAAAATCTAACTGCTTTTAGAGATGTCATTCTATGTGGCATTACTATGATGACTGCAAATACCGATATTAATGCAAAATTACGTGAAGAAGGATTACCCTCTTTGAATTACAAAATTAGTGCCGATTACGGCAGAGTAGAGATGGCAAGATCATCAACGTCCCCGGAAACTGAAGATTTGTTTGGTCATACGATGAATGCTTGTGCAAAAATAAACTCTATGGCGCCTCCAAATGGAATGGTTATAGGCAGTGATCTGTATTACATCGCAAAAAAGCTTTCACTTCTTGAAAGTGATCGTTACGAATTCAAAAGGATAGGAGAATACTCTGTTGCAGCCAGCTTTAAACTTCGATACCCTGTGTATGTACTAATATACAAGAAAAATAAAGTCCAAACATTAAGCGTGCATAAACATGTTGCTGAACGCAAATCGATTGTCAACAATTCAAATGATCGACCAGCACATAATTACAATATATTGGTAGTAGATGACGAACCAGACATACTTCTGACATTTAAAACATTCCTGTCGAGCGCTGGTCTTAACTATAATGTAGATGCTTTCACAAACTCCCAAAAGGCATTAGAGCGTTTTTCACAAGTGGAACGTTCTTACTATAGCCTAGCGATAATGGATGTAAGAATGCCGGATCTTAACGGACTTGAGCTTTATTGCAGGCTAAAGTCAATAAATCCTGAAGTCAAAGTCCTTTTTGTATCTGCCCTGGGTATTGCGGAGGAAATATCAAGTATTCTGCCGAAGATCAAATACGATGATGTCATTCAGAAGCCAGTAGATAAGGAAAATTTTATTTACAAAGTCAAAGCGGCACTATACAATAATAACTGAATAATGGGAAGTAATGCAAAGGTAGTAGTATTATATAACTAACTAACTACAAATGAGTGTTATTATCTCAACCTGTTATTTTTAGAGAAGTGTTGCTCGCAAAAGATATTTTTAGCTTTTGGTACTAGATCTGGCTCACGCTTCCATCGAGCAGAAAATATGCGTAACAAGTAAAGTATGTGATGACAAACTAATATTCAGATTGGTCAATTAGTTGAATGTGGTTTATTGAGGAACTCTATATATATGAGTAAATAGATAAATCACCCAACCAAAACTTGGTGGCTATGGATCGATACCTGAATGGCATTGCATTAACTGTTATATTACTACTTTTTGTTTGGCAGCAAAAGGTTTACTCCGAAACAAAATGTTATATGCAACAGCAAAACAAAAAAAAGTATAGTTGGTTTGATTTGATTTTGTTTTCTTATTATAGCACTAGTTTTTATTTCACATGAATTTGATGAAGCTAGGCTCCGCCGCCGCTGCTTCCGCCAGTCATGTTACCGCCAGATGCGCCACCGGTCATGTTACCACCGGTCATATTGCCGCCAGTCATGTTACCGCCAGATGCGCCACCGGTCATGTTACCCTGTGCTAATGCCTGTTGTACGTAGCTAATAGCGAATACAGAGGCAACAAGTACTGACGCAATGACTGCCGCATATAGTGCTGTTGTATGTTTATTGAACATCAAGAACAGAACACTATTTAATATAATTTATAATTTTCTAATTTGTCTTCTATAACTAGATTCATACGTACGATTATAGAATAACATTGTATGATCACAGACAAAACTAAAATTACAAGTAGCATTTATAAACTTGAATAATTCACTCCTATACGATGTTTTCCACGTTTTTTGCATTATAACATTTAAGTGACTGTTGAATTCATTGCAGAATGGAGGAAATAATAGAAGTTAGTAATGATTATACTGATGATAATAGAATTTGTCTTATTGTTAATGCCGTATCTACTAGGTAATGTTGCGTGGATGGACTACCTACAAATGCAACAAATGCCAGAATCTAAGATGCTTCAGATAAACAATGGAAATATTGAGTTTAATAATCATGTGGGCATAGACTGGCTGGTTGCTATTTTGGCAATAACCGGATCGATTTTAACATTGGTAGCGAGTGATAGGATTGTATACAAGTTAAAGAATAGGAAAATTGATTGGCGTTATGAATTCAAATAACATATTCTCTATCGTTCAAAAAATTGCTAGAAAGTTTGTTCATTCTCCGCCTAATTCAAAATCAATACTAACCGATTTGCCATCGTATAGCGTCAAGTGAATCTCTTCTTTCAGAAGTTGGGCTCTTTGTACCAATTCATTTAACGTATTTCCATTTACTCTAAATTTGTACTTTTTTATAACTTGGGTCGTATTGTCCTTAATTGTAAATATGACAGTTGTCTCATAATTCATCATTCTTTTCGTTCGGCCTCATTACTTGAACCTTGTGCCTGTATGGATTCTGTTGGGTACCATTACGTAGCTCTATTTAAATCAGTCAAACTCGTGCTCTATAGACCTTCTAAAATCAGAATATCTCTTCGTCCTTTCTTGTTCCTCCTAGACCTGTCTTAATACCGGTAGCACAGTCGAGGCAAGCGCTGTCAGAAAATGGAAAGTCCTTCATACAGTTCTTGCAGGTAGGCTTATTGCAGGTAGGACAGGGCTTTGTAAGCGTTTTCATATTGCACAAATAACAGAAAGACAAAGATATCATCACTACTATGCATTTCATTCCTAAAAATCTTATTTTACGCTTAAAACGAAATAGAGAAACAGCCAAGAGACAAATATAAATACAAATATTATTCTGATAAGGCCTAGACACTTAGCAACGAAAGAGAGCGCACTGCAGTGATTTTGACTTCTATTCGGAAGAACTAGGCGCCATCCTGAATAAGCTGCCCTGAAGTGTAAGTATATACAAATATCCATCATCGGGTCCTATCTGCATATCTGTAATTACGCCAAATCCTTGTCCAATTGTCACTCCTGCTTGTTTAGTCATTTCATCTGGAGTATTTGCTACTTTGTCTGCAAGAGGACCATCATTAGATGGTATGGCTAATCCTGTTCTGTCTTCATTTGGTTTAAAATTGTATAGACGGCCGTAATCTACATCTCCCATAAATATAGTATTTTCATATTGCTTTCCTAGTCTATCAGATTTGAGGAATTTAAGAGCAGTAGGAGCAATGGTTTGAAGCCATGTAAATTCAGGTGCTCTATATACTCCTTTTCCATCAAAGGTCACCAAATCTTTAGGAGGATTATTGCTATCAGCTCCAATGGCAGGTCCAGGTTTAGATCCTGCTGCTACTTCCCATATTCCTGCTACTTGCGACCAGCCGCTATTGAATCCGGGTTTGACTAGATTAATCTCATCTCCAAAAGTGTTACCATTCTCTGTATCCCATAAATCACCAGTCAAAGGATCAAAGTCCATTCCAAAAGTGTTAC
>JBKOWU010000066.1:0-7323 GCA_046724555.1 Thermoproteota archaeon
TTCTAACATAACGTTACGTTCGGTATAATTTGCAGGAAATGGTTCTCCTTTTCTTAGGCCAAATAAGCCTAATGGATTTTGATTTTCTGTCTTTATGTATGCACCATGAAGTGAATTATCTTCTGGATTGTATAGATTGTAAAAGTTTTGTACTATATTATCAATTGCAGTTCCAAACGGTCTATTTTTTGATGTTGCCTTATCGCTAATCGCGGCTCCTATTAGATGTATGGATGTAATATTGTATGCTGAATCTTTTTTCCATGTTTGGGTGTTAGTAGTATTAATATTATCTAAACTTATCAAGGCACTTTCAACTACTTTTGCCCCTAAAGAATGAGCAATTATCCGGATGTTGCTATTGGGACAACTAGCTTTAAAGTCAGATATGAATTTTGCGAGCTTTAGCCCATTCTGATTTGCTATAAATTTAGCAATAGCCCAACCTGACGCATTTATTCCAGTATTTGAATCCCAGCTAAAGCCTACTACAGGAATATTATATCCATTTGCATTCAATGACAGCTTGATTCTATTCAGCTGTTCTTTAGCGCTAGTTTGCCCAATCCATACTCCATGAATGTATATTGCTAATTCATTATTGTCTGGATAAGAATTTCCGCTGAATCCTGGAACATTAGAATATTCGTAGTCTGCTATATTATGAGATGAACTTAGTTCTCCTGTCTGACGGTTAAAGTGATTTCGAGTTGATACTATTTTCGATTTCGTATTCCATGCATTCAAAAGATTAGATCTAAAAGGTATATTTCGGTGTAGCAGTATTGAGTATACCAATTTGTCATACATTGCAATTTACAATAATGATCTATTATATATTTTGTTAATCATACAACAAGTATAATCTACAGTTCTTGTACTTGTTCTCTAAATTCCCATCACCAATCATATTTGCATATACCTACAATGTTTACGACCACCTGATGCGGAATTAAAGCTGTCAATTAGCCGGGCAACGCTGCTAGACTTGTTTTCTATATCGCCATGCTCCACTACCCATACTGATATTGATACATTGTGGATAGTGGTATGAGTAGCAGAGGTACTGAGCCGAAAACAGAACCTCTTCCAATAGATCAACAATGGTGTCTTAATTGTATTAATCAGCAGCAGCGATGATGATGATAATAATAATAATAATAATAATAATAATAATAGGATAGATGGAAAGAAAGTTTCTTTTAATTCTTTCAGGCCACCCTATAATGTGTTGTTCTTATGGCAACTATGGTAGCACTTTAAGACTCAGTATTGGTAGCTTCTTTATCAGTCGTTGTCTCTTGTTCTTGTACTTTCTCTAAATGCCTTGTGCTATCATCAGAGGAGTATATATCGTCTTTATCAATACCACCGGATTTTGCTGATGAGTTCCAGAACTAACTAATTTTGACACATCTTCGGTGTTGTTTGTTGTTGTCGCTATATCTCTGTCCAGTTCTTTAGTTATGCTTGCTTCTGTCTTTGGGTTTAACACCTTTCCATTCTCTGCTGATATTCCTGTTGTATATGAAATTACATCCTCTGGTCTAGTAGTACCTTTTACTATATCTGCTGCAGTTACTCCTCCATCATCAGGACTCCTTATCCCTTTGGCAATGCTTGCTCTTGATATATCTCCTGTATCTAGTATCTTTTTGTGTTTGTCCCCCACATTCGTTGTAACCCCAAAAGCACTTGTTACTTCTGCTGAAGGCCCTAGAGAACTATCACCTTGAGAAGGGGTTCGTCTTTATTATCGTCAGTCAATTCGTATGCTATAGCATATGCTCAACAAATTATTAAAATAAGATATATGCAGAAAATATAACTTGTCAATTTTATAGTGTTTGAAAAATTCACCTATCTGATTTAATCTACAGTTTTAACCACAAAGCATCTCTAACCTCAGTTCCATTATTAGTTTTTACAACAAAAGCACAGCTCATTTCAGGCATAAAAGAAGTACCTTTTATCAATAGACACCTGTTAGCATACATATAATACTTGGCGTCTTTGCATTGGCAGCAGTATTCATTCCACCTCCTGCATTCTATCTAGGGCTCGGCAAATGAATGTTTTATTTATAGAGACTAGTATTGATAATACATGATCTCAGCAGGTGATGACAAACAAAAAATAAACTCAGGAGATAAACTGCCAAGGGAACAAGAATACATATGCGAAATATGCATGGAAAGATTTGAAACTACTGATAATCTTCACAAACACAGATCTACTAAACATAATGCTTCCGTAGGAGTATAATTGGGCCATTGTTTCCCAAGCAACCATTAAACTTTCGCTAATTAGGTAAGTTACCTGCATCTAAAAAAAGCCCATCGTCTATAGCTATAGAAATAAATCCAACAAATACTACTACCGCTGGGTCAACTTTCACAAGAAAAAAGGGAATAATAATAATTAGAGATGGTCCAGAGATAGAGCAATTTAACCAAATGCTTTCTAATCCAAAAGTTGTTGAATTGGCAAAGAAAATAGAAGCAGTTAATCCAAAGAATAAAGAAGATGCTTCTAACAGAAGTAGCGATACAAGCAAGCTTATATAGAAAGCCTTAACATTTGTGGATTTTAGAGTATCTGCAGCCATATTGTATGGACATAATATATCAATTCAGAGAAATTATAAAACAAGACTTCAAACAAGCAGCAGCTGTTGATAATTCATGTCTATAGTACTCCACAGATAAAGTCATGTATGTGGTATGTGATATGACTTTTTACTCTTTTTTCGTTGTTGTGCAGCACAGACACATATACGCCTACGTATATTATTGCCAGCAGCAACCTTTCCTTCCATAACTGGCATACTTTTCATGCTGCTCTAGTCCTTGCTGAGAGGTAAATGATGTATCACACTCTTCACACTTGATAGATGAATTAGCTGTTGTCGAGCTCATTTAGAATCAAGATGCATCTTTAAATTAAATAGGTTTTACCGCTTCAGGAAATGCTAACAACGGCTAGATAGTGATGAACAATAACAATAAGTAGCATTTTGCTGTTTATTTATTTATTAGAGGTAAAACTTACTTTTGCAATAAATTAGGTGACAATCTAGAAAAAACATATTACAATAGAACAATAGCATTTTTCTATGAGCGAGGTTCATCGTTTGAGTTGAAATCAAGTAAATGATGCGTGAATATGAATAAGCCTACTTTTTCACGAAGGAAATATGAATAATTTGAGCTCATCTGTGAATAGCAGCAGTATAGAATGCGTAGAAACAAAGTACAAGAGATGGAGTATGATAGAGAATGCAGATATCCGCCTATGTATACAGTAGAGGTATTTACAAAAAAGGGAATAGACTCAGAGAAAGCCAAAGAGTATATAATTCAAAAAACAGGTATGGTACCAGCTATATATGATCATGGTACTCATTATGTAACAAATCAAAGGCTAACGTTAGAAATGCTCGGGGAAATTTCTGATTGTGATGAAGTACTGGAAGTTGCTGGTGAATATTCTGGGAGCTGTGCGTGTGTAGGGTCAGTGCATGAGCGCACCACGAAAGATGAATAAGCATTGGCTTTTGTATATCGAAACAGAATAGCGTCTTTTGTCACTTTCCATGAAGTAATTTTTTTTGGCAAGAAATTCGTCTGCAACCTACAATAATTTCATATGGTTCACGATCTCGCAGAAGTGGATTACATACACTAGTGTATTGAATCCGGTGGGATAGCATCATCTTTCATTTTGTAACGATTTCTTAATGATTTCATAGTTCTTGGGTGGGCTAACTGTAGATTTAATATATAGGAATGACTATAGACATTTTCCTTAACTATGTACTGACACTAGTGTTTTGTGTAACAGTTTCTATACCAACAAGCCCTAGATAGAATTTTGACTCAACTCACTCGTATTGCATATCATCATCAATAAATGAATTACAAGATTGCATTATGATTCGACCAACTACCTAAAGTATACAAACAAGCCTCTAGATACAATAAGTTTCAAGCGGCAATACTTGAGCTAGAAGATGAAGTTGCAAATTAGTATATCAAATGTGACTTGTATCACGAGTATTGCAGTAAGTCCAACCAGACATTTCTAATATTCTTCTGGTAGTCTTTCGTCAACGTATCTTTTGATTTTAGCTTTTGCTTGCTGCCTTAGAATAGATAGATCTCTGTTTACCATTGACACTTGTAGCATTTGTGCTATTTCTCTTTGACTATGTCCTTTGCTAGTCAGTTCTTGAATTTTGCCTCTACGCCATTCAATTCTATCTTTTTCTTTCCGTTCCATATTCGAGCTCAAGTGTTCAATTTTCACGAAGATATGCCACAAGTCCAAAATAATATTCATTCACAGACTTTTAGCTCTTGTGTATGCGTACATATGTAAGAAGAATGATTATGGAGAATCGAGAAATATCATGGAGCAAAGAGAGGAGATCTTTATCAATGTCTTGGGGCCATCATAAGCATTAGAGGATGAATCAGTAACCTTGGCAAAAAGAGTTGCAGATATAATAGTTGACTCGCTAATTGGTTCTGGAGTTAGGAGGATATACGGAGTATCTGGGGATTCTTTAAATGGTATTACAGATGCTGTCAGAGATCGAGGCAAAGAAAAAATCTCCTGGATTCATGTTCGCCATGAGGAAACAGCCGCTTTTGCAGCCGGAGCCGAGGCTCATCTTACTCGAGAGCTAGCGGTATGTGCGGGAAGCTGCGGGCCAGGTAATACACATTTGATAAACGGACTTTACGACTGTTATAGGAGCAGAGTTCCTGTCTTGGCAATTGCTGCACATATACCAAGCAGAGAAATTGGAAGCTCGTACTTTCAAGAAACACATCCGGAGCTTTTGTTCAAAGAGTGTAGTCACTATTGTGAGCTTGCCTCACATCCGGACCAAATTCCGCGCATTCTTGATATTGCAATGAGGACCGCCCTTTCACTCTCTGGAGTTTCTATCATTGTCCTTCCGGGCGATGTTGCACTGCAAGAGGCTGTATCGGCTAGGCCTATCACGCGTGTAAAACAATCCGAGGTAGTAGTTTGTCCCAGTCCGCACGGAATTGCGGAGCTTGCAGAAGTTCTCAATTCCGCAGAAAAGGTGACTATCCTAGGCGGTGCGGGTTGCATTGGAGCGCATTCGGAACTGATAAAGGTTGCAGGTATTCTGCAGGCTCCAATAGTTCATGCTATGAGGGGAAAGGAGTTCATAGAATATGAAAACCCATACGATGTAGGAATGACTGGATTACTCGGTTTTTCTTCAGGATACTATGCCATTATGAATTCTGACCTACTACTCATGCTTGGCACCGACTTTCCATATCAGCAATTCTATCCTCCTCATTCATACATTGTTCAGATAGACATTCGAGGCGAACAGATAGGTAGGCGTACAAAAGTGGATTTAGGATTAGTCGGAAATGTCCGTGAGACGCTCATAGCGTTGATACCATTGCTTAAGCAGAAAGAATCAGATAAACGTAATCGTCATCTGAAGAAATCCCTTGACCACTACAGAGAATCGCGGAAGGACTTGGACGCGCATGCAATCGGCAAGACAGGAGAGAGGCGAATACATCCTCAGTACGTAGCAAAGCTAATTGACGAAATGGCATCACCTGAGGCGATATTTACCTGCGATGTTGGTACCCCTACCATCTGGGCTGCTCGTTATTTACGTATGAATGGAAAGCGGAGGCTACTAGGATCTTTTTCACATGGCTCAATGGCAAATGCTCTGCCACAAGCAATCGGAGCACAGGAAACCTTTCCAGATCGTCAGGTGATTTGCCTCTCTGGAGATGGTGGGTTCTCTATGCTCATGGGGGACTTCATCTCATTAAAGCAATTAAAGATGCCTATCAAAGTAGTTGTCTTTAATAATAGCTCTCTGAGTTTTGTAGAACTTGAAATGAAGGCAGCCGGATTTCTCTCCCATGCAACTGATTTGGTAGAAACCGATTTCTCAAAGCTGGCTGAAGCGGTTGGAATTTTGGGGCTACGTGCTGAAAGACCGGAGCAGGTAAAGACATTGCTAAGTCAGGCTTTAGAACACGAAGGTCCAGCCTTGGTTGATGTAACTGTGAATAGACAAGAGTTGGCGATGCCGCCAACGATTACTTTGGAACAGATCAAGGGCTTCACACTCTATATGGTAAAGGCGGTACTTAATGGCAAAGGAGATGAAGTTGTAGACCTAGCGAAGACAAACCTGTTCACATAGCATTAACTCTATTCTTTCCTGTTCAATCATTATGCCTACGTATGTTACTAAAACATTTTTTAAAATGTTTAAACCCCAATGCTTCAGCGAACTTATAAAAATTTATTGACATTGATGTGGCATCCCTGTCTCTTTGTCTAGAGGAATCCATTTGCCGCTCTGGCTTTTGTTGTTTGCATCAAAATAGATTTCCTGGCCGCAACCTTTGTTACATTGATGATAACGCCTTTGTTGGTGCTCCTGCTGCTGTAGTGGTTGCTGTTGCTGTTGGTGTGATTGCTGCTGTTCCTGACGCAGACTTCGCACAGGACAATTATGTGGCTCGTTAGTCTCTGCACTAATGGTATCTTTTTACCAGTACTTTCACTGATATACTCATTGTCAAATTTTATTGGCTTTCCACATAAATAACAGAATGATGGTATGCTCATTTTGTTGTTGTGTCAGTCAGTCATTTACTATGTGACACGAATGTTTTACCATTTTGAAGGAGTAAGCTGCCTGAGATAATAAAATAATGTTGAAAAGACTTGCAACATCAATGTTCTGTTCTAAATACATTTTGAAGATCCATATAGAGAGGAATACTCATATACAAACGTGGAGCACATTATGATAACTGTAATTGGATATTTACTCTTAGTTCCTTTCGCCTCATATTTGAATACAATCATTACCTGTTTATTCTCCTATTTCTAAAAATAAATTTAATTACTCTGATAAATGCACTATCACTTTCCCCTTTTGATATACTCCTTGCAATAACTGAAAAAACAATAGATAGGCCTGCTGCAGATGACATCAACCACAAAACATAGTTATCTACAAGATCTAGTCTTCCAGACCATGCATCAGATATAATTCGCAAAGCTATAGTAAATAGCCCTTGACCTGTGCCAATTTCTATCCAAAGCTTTCCAAGGTTAACTCTGTTTGCAGCAAACAAACCTGCACCTACAAGTATTGTAATTCCTCCTAACTGGATAATAATTACGAGAATCGCTATTAAAACTGTAACTAGTGATGAAAGATTACTTGGGAGATTAAACAATATCTCTTTTTGAATTAAATAGTAAAATGTTAAATCAACCTTATAGCCA
>JBKOWU010000201.1:0-4405 GCA_046724555.1 Thermoproteota archaeon
TTTCTAAATGGAATAGATTATTTTGTATTATGGTCAAGTCTTGGCGTAGGCCTCCTAGTTTTCTCTGCAGGTTCTTTTCTTAGCGAAGCTAGATTTTATGATGCCATATTTGCGATTATTGTTGGTTCTATTGCAGGTTCCATACTATTGGCTCTTGCAGGGAAAATTGGTAGTGACCATGCAGTTCCAGCATTGATTAGCATCAGGCCGTCACTTGGTATTAAGGGAGCATACCTTCCAGCAGTGTTAAATGTGATGCAACTTGTTGGATGGACAATATTTGAGATTATGATAATGTCAAAAGCTGCTGAAATGTTAGCAGGAAAACTAATTGCATACCATATTTGGGTAGTTATCATTGGAGCTTTTATTGCACTCCTTGGCATAGTTGGCCCGCTTACCGTAATAAGAAATTGGTTAGGAAAATTTGCTGTGTGGATATCATATGCATCTTCAATAATTATAATTGTACACTTGATTACGACAGGAAATTTTTCAAAAATATTGTCATCCGCAGGCAGTGGGATGTCTTTTTTTTCAGCATTAGATATTGTAATAGCTATGCCAATATCTTGGATGCCACTTGCTGCAGATTATAACAGATTCGCAAGGAGCAGTAAGGTTGCATTTAGGGGTACCTTTATCGGTTTTGCACTAACAAATGTCTTGTTTTATTTTGGAGGGCTAATGCTTGGTATTTCTGATACTCTAGGAATAATTAGTGCAATTCAATCAATCCTTTTTGGATTTCTTTTATTAGTACTTCTTGCTGATGAGGCAGATAACGCCTTTGCGGACGTCTATTCAGCTGCGGTTTCTACACAGAGCATATTTAGAAAAATCAAACATCACCATTTAATAATTGGCTTCATCACGCTGAGTGTTATTCTTGCAATGACCATCTCAATTGCGGATTATGAAACATTTATTCTTTTAATCGGAGCAGTTTTTGTTCCATTATTTGGAGTTGTTTTATCTGACTACTATATTATCAAGCAAAGAAAATATGAGTATCCTATGATGTACGATGAAAATGCATTGAAAATCGGCTTTCCTGCAATAATTGCATGGTCTCTGGGAGTATTTGTGTATTATATTTTGTCTTCACTGTCTCCAATTTATATCCCTAACTGGCCTGCGATAGGAGCAACTATTCCAAGTTTTATTGTATCTTCATTGGTTTACATTATCGTAATGAACATTAGACAGCGAGGTTATTTGCTAAAGAAAACTTAGTGCATGATATCTGCATTCGCTGTTTTCTATAAACCCAATCCTTATCACATTCTTGATAACAAATAAGCCAGTAGTACAAGTTGTGGCAGGTTCGGGTTCGCCACATCTGCTGCATTTGCCACATGTGAGACTAGATAGACACATTGAAGAACAGCCAGGCCATAATGAGATAACGGCAAAACAAGAGCAAATCCAAGATAATTCTAAACAAATAGAGAAGGAAAATACAAAATTACATCATTAGAAGAATGTAATGACGGTCAGCATTCCCAACAAGTGACGGAAGCAGCAGAAGTGGCAGACGCCATTACACAAGAATCTACTGCTGTGAAAAGACATGAAGCAGAGCAGCAAATACCAGATTTAATTTATCGTGTAAGACATTCTGATACCTGGGCTTGCAAAAACTGTAGACAGAAAGGGGATAAGTGGTTCATGCAGCAATATGTATGTGGAGGTCGGATATGATGACTAACAGTAGTACTACTAAACCAGTAGATTATGAAGAGATATGTAAAAAGATACATGAAATACATTGTGAGCAATCTGGGACAACAATTCCTGAACTTGTTGAAGCATACGTTGAAGCACACCCAAAACCTACTGAAGAAGAAGTGAAGAACATAGTGTTAACTTATCCTTGGGAAGACTGTGATGAAGTCAGAGATGAAAAAGGCATTGTCCATTGAGTTCCAAAACCATATGCACTTGAGCCAGAATATCTAGATGAGCTAGAGAAACAAATGATAACACACAGCATACTTTTGGGACATACTATTTCATCAATGAATATTATTTCATCATAAAGAATCATCAGGTCTAAGGGAGCTTCTAAGACAGGATTAGGGTATGGCCATTTTAACATATTCTTATAATCATAAAATATGGGGCCGGAAAGAGCTATGTACGCAGACATTTTGGGCATAAATAAGAGTGAGGAGATAAATAAATTAAACCTTCTATAACCTTAAGAAGGCAATAGTTTATTCATCGATTTACAATTTAGATTGTGCAATCGTAGTATGCAATGGTTTTGCTTACATACTTAACATAACATTATTCAGATGAAAAAATTTAAAAACTACAAAAACTAATGGAGTACTATAATCTCAAGCAAAACTATTCACAATGAAATGCCATAAATTTAACCTACGTGAAAGATATGACATATTTGCTCTTTACACCTATCTTAAATCAAGGAAAAACAGGAGTACATGATTAATACCAAGAGGTCAAAATTGTTAGGCCTGGAAAGGATATGTAATTGCCAAAAATAAAGATGAATATGACAAAATGGAACTGTACGCACGTAGAATTAAGGAATGCCAACATGACCTAGGATTAGAAGTTAGCTCATTTGATAATATAGGAATGTCAGCAACAAGCTTTCTATTGGAACTCGCACAGAGGGATGATGATAATCAAGTACCAGAAGAAGGGAATTATCTAACTGACACTAACTATGAACAAGAGAGATTCACTGATACCTATAGTAAAGATTTTGAAGATCATGAGAATAAAGCGTAATAGGTCACATAATTGTGTGCTATAATACATTTGTGAGATAAATGATACAAAAATTTTTTATGCAATCTGCTGTATTAATAAACGCTATTTTGAGTTCAGCTAAAATTGCATGGTTATAGACGGTGATATATGGTGATACAAGATAATACCTGATCATAGATGGATAACAAGACAGTGAAAATGATAACTCAATGATAACTGGATGGTAATACGAGATATGGAATGGTAACAATGGCTTGTTTTTATTTTATACTCATTTTTTATAAAGACTTGCGTAAAATATATGACATCAGATATAGACCGAAATGGAGTATCAACAAGAAAGGAAAGAGAAGAGCTTGTTTAGACCTGTATTTTAATTAGAACAAGACCTACCACGAAATAGCTAAAATAGCAAGAATTTCTCCTAGGGATATCAAACCTATCATAGACAAGGCTTGATAAGAGACTTACTGCATTAGTACAATCAGATAATGCAAGTTTTCCTTCTGAAGACGAATCATTTAACAAAACGATTCGCCAAATTATGCACGATGCAGCAGAAGAATGAATTTATGCTATTTCCAAAACAATTCTGTTCTTTCCGATTTTAGCTTGCCAGGTCTCGAATGTTAAAGGCAAAATGATAAAGCTAACTATTCCCATTATATTGTTAAGTGTGAAAATGGAACAGCCGCCTGAAATCATGTATAGGAATGGAGCATTTGAGCTCAGAAATGGAACAGCAGCAAAATCAACAAGTACAATGGCGGATAGATAAAGTACAGAAGCTTTGCAGCAATGTTTACGAAGAACAGAAATTTCACAGTTCAGGTATTACGAGACATTGTAAAGAGTAACACGTACTAAAATGGATTCATCGAGTATTTACGACTGTACTAGAGATCGAGCCAATAAGAATAAGTTTCTCTTTCTTTCTCTTAATCTTCTAACGGAATATGGAAGCCATTCGTCGCCATAAGGTATATACTCTGCAACTATAAATCCTTCTTGAACTAACTCCCTCTTTAATTCATCCCTAATACCCTTTAGAAATTCAAATTCGAAATTTTTTATACTGATTTTGGTTGTATTTGATAGTTTAATTGCATATTCAATTAGCTTTGAGTCATGAGTTGCGATAGCAAATTTAAGAGCATTATCAACTCCGTTAATGTTAATATAATTACGACTAAATAGCATTTCCAATAATTTGATATAGTTTGTATTAATCTCCTCATGATGTACAAATGCAATTTCTTCATTCTCGTGATATGCTCCCTTGACTAGTCTCACTTTGGCACCTACTTCCATTAGATGTAAAAGATCACTTGCACTACGCCTGAGTGCAGACTGGAGGACCACTCCTATTTCGGGGTAATGAGCAAAGAGATCTAAGTATAGCATCAATGTATCGTCTGTATACTTGGAAGACTCCATATCAATCCAGACTAATACACGAAACTTCATCGCTCTATTGATAATAGCTTTCAAGTTTTTCAGACATAATTCATAGCTAATGCACAAGCCAAGTTGCGAAGGCTTAACAGATATGCATCCATCAATTTGGTCTGCATGCAGTCGTTCTAATAGATCAGAATATTCTTTCGTTGTTCGATTTATCCTTTCCTCTTCAGTATTATCTTCACCAAGGTAATTCAAA
>JBKOWU010000213.1:0-1760 GCA_046724555.1 Thermoproteota archaeon
TGGGCTAGACAAAATTTTTAAGACTGCTGGCTTTGAATGGCGTGAATCTGGTTGTAGTATGTGTCTTGGAATGAATCCAGATATTCTTGCTCCTGGTGAACGTTGTGCAAGTACTTCAAATCGTAACTTTGAAGGACGCCAAGGCAGTGGAGGAAGAACTCATTTAGCCAGTCCTATCATGGCGGCTGCTGCTGCAATTGAGGGCCACTTTATAGATGTAAGAGAATGGTTATAAAAAATGGTGATAATAAATTGGAAGTCTTTAGAAATATCAAAAGCAAAGTAACTCCTCTTGACAGATCTAATATAGATACAGATCAAATAATACCAAAACAGTTTCTCAAATTAGTTCAGAGAACCGATTTTGGAAAATACTTATTTTATGATCTAAGAGTTGATAGAGACGGAAATCAGAGAAGGGAGTTTGTGCTAAACGATCCAAAGTATGCGAGACGACAAATATTACTTACAAGGGATAATTTTGGAAGTGGAAGTTCAAGAGAACATGCTGCCTGGGCTATAAGGGATTATGGATTTAAGGCAATAATCGCAGAGTCATTTGCTGATATTTTCTATAACAATTGCTTCAAGAATGGACTTTTACCCATTAGTTTGAACCGCGAAGAAATTGAATATTTGTTCAGAAATTCGGTAAATGTAGAAGTGGAAATTGATTTATCCAATCAGCAGGTAAAAGCTTGCTCTAAGGTCATGCGTTTTGAAATAGATAGCTACAGAAAAATGGCGTTGCTTGAAGGCCTAGATGAAATAGAAATGACTTTACAATTTGAGTCTCAAATCGCAGAATATGAAAAGAAGAATTCTGGTAAATTCATTATAGCATGAGGGGATGATCTAACACTTACCATTTGGTAATTTTGATTGCTTCAAATGCCTCTGCATGTTTTGTATTAATTTGGTAGCCCCTATACATGCTTCTCCCAACTATTGCGTCGATCCATAGATCGCCACAGCGAATTCTTTGGGAATCAAAGCAATTAAGTGCACTTTTCTTGGCATCTATTGTTTCACTGATATCAACATACATCTGAGGCCTGAAAGCATTTTCAGTAACTCCCCCAGGTATAGTTGTTTCATACATAAACAAGTTATTTAAGTCACGTGATGCAGATATTACTGCCCTAGTAAGAGCCTGATGGTCTTGATGTGAATCCCCTATCCATTGAGTAAAAACTGCTTCGGGTTTATGTTTATGAATAATTCCATCTATCAATGTAACAAATTTGCGACCAAAGACAATTTCATCAGCGGATAGATCCAAGAATTCTGGTTGATTTGATCCCATGACTTTTGCAGACATTACTGCTTCCATTCGTCGTTGTTCTTTTGTGTCTGTTTTCACAAAATTTGGAAGAGTAGCGACTACTAGGTTAACGTTATAGCCCATGCCATTTAGTTTTGCTACTGTACCGCCCATACCAATTTCTATATCATCAGGATGAGCACCAAATACCAATACAGATTGTCTCTCGTGCATAATTTCTCATACACCAATCAATTATTATTATTATTTTTCAGCTTGAGTACTGTCTTCTATAAAATTGGAAGACGGTTGTGACAAAGATTGCGATAATATCGATTTACTCCCCCTTCCCTGTCTATATCTCCTATAGTCTTGATCCACTTCTACAGCAGCTGTTAATATTTTACTCTTTATAGATTTGGAAGATTGTAAGAACATGCGAGTATCTTTTGGTAGACAATGTCCTCCAATTCCTTCTCTTGGTTCTAGAACATTT
>JBKOWU010000247.1:0-3777 GCA_046724555.1 Thermoproteota archaeon
CACAAGTACCTCGATACTCCAGGAAAAGAAATTGATTTTCACACTCCTGAGTTTATGCAAGGATATGATACAGGATACAAAGCTTGCTTTAGTCCAAACGGCACTGGTGGTAGTGGCAATAAAGCATCTTCTGCTCAATCAGATACAGGAGATACTTTGGTATCGTGCAATAAAACAGAACATATTGTAGAATATTGCAATGGATATCATGCAGGTGCAGTACAGTCTGATGTGGATGATGATCCAGACGATAACACTACGCCCTCCAAAGTTATATGTCAAGGCGGTAGTCCTGGTTCAGAATATTGTCGCGGATATCAGCGAGGATATGCGGATGAAGATCATGCTGCTGCTCACTAGAGTATCTCTTATCAATGAATTATATCTCCTGTAATGAACTTCTAGGATCTAAAAAGGGTGGATTTCAGAAAATAAGTAAATGTAATTGTTATCCGGTGTGCGAGCTCTTTTGCAAGCTCGATAGCTAGAAAACTCCCGAGGTGCAGTCTATAATATCTAACCATATGTGCAATTTCTTTTCTTACGCTCCATAACTCTTTACACTCCGTAGCTTGTTCTACTGTAGATACATTGTTTTCATTACAAATCTCGTCAAATGCTTTCGGGTGATGTACCTCCAATCTTAGGCTTTTGTTCTCGTTAACACTAGCATGACATATCTGACAGGTGAAATTATCTCGCTTTAATGCAGATAGACGCCAGTTTAGATATCTTGTGGTATTCCTGATCTTTAGCTTCAATAAGGGAGAAGCAGGAGGGGCAAGCAGGTTGACATTATTGGGATAATCATTATCTTCAAAGATGGCATCCTGGGAAATATTGGCTCTCTTCTTTAAGGCTTTTTTTACCATCTTTTCAAGCGATTGTATCACAATATCTTTGATAGTAGGATAATCAAATTCTTTATCAATATTGCAAATGTTATTTTCAATCATATGTTAGTTTGATTCCTCTTTGATAGTACAGTACTTAGCTTTAATT
Source organism: Thermoproteota archaeon (assembly GCA_046724555.1). Taxonomy (GTDB): domain Archaea; phylum Thermoproteota; class Nitrososphaeria; order Nitrososphaerales; family Nitrososphaeraceae; genus JAFAQB01. The sequence continues at coordinate 1,003 of JBKOWU010000247.1, forward strand.
CTTGTCAATTGATGAAGCTAAAAAAATAGAATCAGAAAATGGTATTGGCATCGGCACTTTCTCCGGTATTCTCTGCAGCACATCCCAATGCTCAGCTATATTTCCATTTACATCTAATCGAATTATATCAATAGCCTAATCCTGCTGCCCCGAATTTCTATCGAGACAATAAATGCTTTATGCGATGATGCATATTATAGATTAAGTATGGAAGATAAACTAGAGGAAGAAAATAGAAGGAAGCTACAAAGAAATGAAGATGGCAATGAAGATCCAACAGCTGCTATATCTTCTCAAGAAATAAAACAACAAGGACAAGAAGGACAAAAAGAAGACGATTATTACGAAGAAGGAAATGGTGGAGCAACTGACTAGAACAAAGGTAGATAAAAGAATCCCAATTAAAGGAACGTTCCAAGACATAGGCTAGGATAAACAATTATTGAAATAACCGTTCGCGTACGGTAGTCATTGGAACTTGCTATTTCAACGTTTTTGGGTCAATCAATAGAAATAACTAGAAGCATCCATATGTCCAATACTATACTGCCTTGGTCATTAGTGTTTGTGATCTCTATAGCAGTGTTAGTATTATCTGACCTTAGCAGTATAACAATAAGATTTCCAATTGAAGCTGCAGCACAAAAGCAAGGAAATACTATAAATCTTCTAACCAATAATAATAACAATAATACAATAACAAAATCAAACACTGCTAATAATAATTTAATAAACGAAGGCATTTCGCTGTTAGTGTTAGGAAAATACGACGAAGCTATTACCTTATTTGAAAAGGTTTTGGCTGTAGATCCAACTAACACTTTGGCATTAACAAACAAAGGTGCTACTCTTGTTTATTTGCAAAAATATGACGAAGCTCTCAGCATGTATGACAAGGCTTTACATATAGAGCCAAACAACACCGCTATATTAAACAGCAAAGGCAATGTTCTTGCTTCTTTACATAAATACAATGATGCTATTACTTTGTTTGACAAGGTTTTGGCTGCGGAGCCCAACAATGCTTACGCGTTAGGTTTAAAGGGTATATCTCTTGCTGACCTTCACAAATACAATGATGCTATTACTTTATTTGACAAGGTTTTGGCTGTAGATCCAACCGATGTTAAGATGTTGACTAATAAAGGTAATGCTCTTGATAATCTAGGTAAGCATCAAGAGGCTATACATTACTATGACAAAGCTTTGGCTTTAGAGCCAAACGACGTTATTGCGCTGGAAGATAAAGGTAGTGCATTAGATCTCTTAGGAAAATATAATGAAGCTATTGTTTATTATGACAAAGCCTTAACCTTAGATCCGAGGAATGTCGATGTTTTATATAACAAAGGTGTTGCTCTTGGAAAATTAGTTGATTATACACAAGCTATACAGTACTATGACCAAGCCTTAGCTATAGAGCCAAATTATACTGGAGCATTAATAGGTAAGGGTTTTGCTCTTCATCAGTTAGGAAGTAATAATCAAGCTATTGTTTATTATGACAAAGCCTTAGCTTTAGATCCTGGTAATGTCGATACTTTAACTAACAAGGGTCTTGCTCTTGCCGCTTTACACGAATATAGTGAAGCAATCAAATATTATGACAAGGCTTTAACTATAGAGCCAACTCTACAATATGCAATAGATGGTAAGCGCCTTTCTCTTCAAGCATTAAACCAGACACGGATTAAATAATGAATAACTCATTTGATGTTCTATATCTACAATCTGTTGCCCCCGAAATTGTGTTGTTAATTAGATCAGGGAATTTCCCATTTTTTTGTCTAATGCATTTCCTAAAAGTTCTTCCCTCATAACATTTATGTAGTCTATCCTCTTCCTACCTTCGTCATTGTTTTTCTTTTGATACATCGGGGGCATACTTGGCCAGTACAGACCTGAATTTCTTCCTGCCAGATAGTCTACAAAGGATACAAAACTTGCGTTTCCTTCATGAATATTTTGTGTATGACTTAACACTGGATTTACGTGAAGAATACATACCACAACTAGCACATGCCCAATTTGGCTTTCCCAACTAATTTCTCATCCTTCTTTTGTGTATACAAAAATCGCACAGCGCTACGCATTCGCCATCATATACATCTTCCACGTACCTTTCCCATACCTTTAGATTCATAAAAGCCTAATGTTTCTAGCGCAGATAACACGTAAGGAGTCTTCTCAGATGCAATAAACGCTTCAATTCGCTTCACTGCCATAGTAATAACCATAATGAGGTTATGTGACCTATAAAGATTGTAATGACTAGCTGCTGATGTTGTACTAATTTGTACCTGTTCATCAACTAGAAGTATTCTTTTCTTCCTTGTTTGCTCATGCAGTTCCTCTTCTCCTTCTTCTTCTCGTTGTAGCTTTTCTCTTTGTTGCTACTGCGGAGTATTGTATTGATATTTCTCTATTCCTTGGAGACGCAATCTCGTATAATTTCATCATAATATCTTACGTCAAAGGAACAGAACACCCTCTTCGATTCATTAGAAGGATAATAATCTGCTGTAATGATGGTACGAAGATCATCGTCATATTCCATGCATAGACACCACTCTTAGTTCTGCTAATTGAAATCGTTTATTTTACAGGTAGTAAAATCTATTTTTGATTTGTAAGAACTGCTGCTGATGGTGCTATTACTATTATTAACTAATCTAGCTCCGCAGTTAGTCTTTTAACCAGATAGTTTATCGTGACTGGTTTATTGATAAAACATCCTATACTTCTTGCTTTTGGATATACTTCTTTTAATGCTTC
>JBKOWU010000309.1:0-16972 GCA_046724555.1 Thermoproteota archaeon
GCCCATAAATCAGAAATTGGCGAAAAAAAAGGAAAAGAACTCAACATCAACGGTACAAGAATTGCGCTATTCCATGCTAATGGTAAATTTTATGCAATCGAGGCACTCTGCCGCCATCAAGATGGATCGCTAGCCCCAGGAAAAATCGATGGTGAAGTAGTTGAATGTCCTTTGCATTCCTGGCATTACAACATTAGAACAGGCGAATTGTTAGACTATCTTTCTGGCGTCAAGTTAACAACATACAAGGTCGACACAAGAGGCAATGATATATTTATTGACTTATAATTATACACGTAGGAAATATTTACTTACCTATTTTATTCTAACGATATGAGTTTTTAACGGGAAACAGCTATCATTACAGCATCAGTTATTTTTTGGCTGAAAGATTATCTCTTTATAAAACTTAACTAGCATTCCCACAATGTCATGCATAGACCTGTCTTTACCATCCTTGAGTGTTTCTGCTGCCCGTATCTTGAGTAATTCGCTCTTAAGTTCGCTGCTTAGTCTGAGCAGCATATGTATTAACTCTAATTGATGCACTTACCATAAATGAAGAAAATCGTCCGAGGTGAGAAAACGAATTGCTCAAAGTCAACAAGTCAGAGATAGAGCAGTTAAAGGAAAAGTCAGAAAAATACGAATCATTTATGGCCGCCTTTAATCCTCAAATTGAGGAATTCTAGCGGGAGGTTAACAGCCTAAAGCTTCATATCAAATAGCGCGAACGACAACAATAACAGCAATACCAAGAAACAAAAGAAGAGAAAGCAGCAGAAGCAATGATACAGGAAACTTTTCTTTTGGACAGTTGTCAAATATATCGTTGTAGGACGATGACTCTTTGTCTAGCGTACCATCATTATCTACAGCTGTTCTAAGTGCAGTAATTAATTTATCAAATCTATCTGGGTTAATTGCAATCTTTCTAGGATCTTGTTCCAGTATCATCTTGCAATCTCCTAGCATGGCTTTGTGTTCTTTGAAGTTGGCATTACTATCTTGGAGATCGTATGTCATAGAAAATACATTAATCGAACACCTGTATCCTGAGAAGGCCGACTTATCACGCAGACAATTCCAGGCTAATCAACGAGTGGCAAGATCCATAAATATAACGAATATTTTACTTATGACAGATGAGATTCTTAATACATGCAAAGATTCCTACAGAAGATGGAAACAAAATGGTACAGGACCCAAACTTTCTGAAGAAACTTGAAGAATACATGAATAAAGTAAAGGCTGAAGCAACATATTTCTTTGAAGCGGATGGGAATAGGGTGGCTGCATTTATTGTTGATATGCATAGTGCAGACCAGATACCAGTCTTGACTGAACCGCTGTTTAATGCAATGGGTGCTCATGTAGAGTTGCATCCAGTAATGAGCCTTGATGATCTAAAGAAGGGAATACCACAAGCCATACATGAATTAAACTCCTACCGTTACTAAACTAGTATATGGGTTACGATGAGGGTGATAGACTTGAATGATTAAGTCTACAAAAGACCACAAAGGCTCAATGGGTCTCTGACCAGAGCGCCTATTTGACTCCCTAACAGATATGGGATTTATTTTGTTGGATTCAACAGATTCATATCTGCTTGAGCCCTGTACGTAAGAGGATTCAATCAATAGTTCCAAATAACTAATTTATGCTCTAAACAGCAATAGAATTAGTTTGGTCTTTAATAATATATAATATACAAACCTTATGGCATCGTCTACTACGGTTGTATTAGTAAGCAGATCAAGCTTCATTGAACAACATCGTTTAGCTAACGATACAGCTGCATCTTTTCATAACTTCTTCTTCTTGACTTAATTTAAATTCAAATTCTTGTTGTAACTCTTGCATTAGCAATGATGGTTATGATTTACTACCTTCAATTACCTCAATTAATCCGGATTGCTGGTAGGGATGCAGAATTTGAACGTACTTCCAACCTGATTGTTGTAGCAAACTCGAATATTCATCGGCGGTCCTTTCCTTTCCTGACGCTGCACACATCATATGTATATCAAAGAGTTTTGAAAAATGCGATTCATCTGGACCAGGAACTAAATGCTCGGCAATAAATAATCTTGCATGCTTAGGACAAGATCTATAAACATTGGATAGTATCCTTACACATTCTTCATCATTCCAATCATGAAGAATCATTTTCATAATATATGCGTCTGCAGAAGGAAGTTGACTATTGCTACTATCAAACATATCTCCACTAACATAAGAGCAGCGCTCACTTACTTCTAATTTAGATGCCAGTAATGATTCTTCTTTGTTAATTACTGATTCTAACTCTAGTACAGTTCCTTTAACATGTGGATATTTTACAAGTAAATTCGCAAGTAAATGTCCAGTGCCTCCGCCAATATCGCAAATGTGGTGTATATTAGAAAAATCATACTTATCCAGTGCATCTAATACCCAGTTAGTTTGAGCAGAAGAATAACTACTCATTGCTTGATTAAATACTTCAGCGTAAGCTGGATTTCTATCTCTGTATTCAAATAATTTACAGCCAAATTCACGTACGAACGCATTTTGTTTACCCTCCTTTATCATTGCCGGCAAATGTTTCCAAATGGCATAATGCTCTGGTCCTTCTTCTAACAATGTTACTCCTCTTAGCGTTTGTGGATGATCTCTGCGAAGTAATTCACCTTGAGGAGTTATTGAGAATCCTGTACGATTAGATTCTTCTTTTAGCAGTCCCATAGAAGATAATGCTCTCAAAAGCCTGTAAGCTAGTTTAGTATCAAGACCAACTTCATTTGCTATATCAGCAGTACTTTTGACATCCGATGTTGCACAATCAAAAATTCCTAGTCTGACCCCCGCATATAGTATCTGACTTTTCCACCTACCAAAAATGATATCAGCTGTTTTTTCATAATTATTGTCTGAGATAAATCAAGCATTGTGTGTCTGAAAGATACAGATAAGTTTTTCATAATGCACAGGTCATTTTTTGACCTGATAAATTCATATGAGTTCAGAAAACTTGATTTATTGTCATCTTGCAGGTTTCCTCTACATGCTCTTCTAGCAGATCCTTATCTTCATCATAGTTAGGTTCTTTTGATTCCTCTTTGTCAGCTTTTGTTATTTGTATACAGATATTACGCTCAAGATAGTTTAGATTATAGTTCTAGATTTTTATCTGCTATGGATAGAGTGCATTTACCGATATGATGACGACGACAACGCCGACATTATTATGTGACAAATGCAAAAAGAATGAAGTTGAAATTTACAATCATTATGGTAACTGGTCCATATCATGTTGGTATGATATAACAGATCCTAAGGTATCCTAGTCTTATAAGAATGCAAATAAACAAATCAGTACTATTACTGATTTTGACTAGTGCAATCTATATTTTTACTACTATTCTTATGAACTCATTTATTGTTATTATTAGTTATTCACTATAGCAAGTCTTATAATCACGAATAAAGCTCTGCTTTATATCATCTGCAAGATCTTCAAGTTGTTGACTTTTAACTGATTTGGCTATATTGCTGCTACTGCTCAGATCATTACTGACTGTGCCAATATCGCTATTATTCTTGATTCCAAGTGAATCTAATTCGTTAAACCACCAATTTACATTTCCTGATTGTTCATTATCCTTTATATTATAAGATCGCTTGTCGTCGTCGTTATTATTGTAGTTTTCTTCTTCAATCTCATCGTTTTTCGTGGGTCTCTAACTTTCCCACCGTTAAAACGGTATACAATTCACTACTCATCTCAACTTGTATGAGGACATACTTAAAGCTTGCAACAAAAATAGTGGACTACATGGCTGCATTATATTCTGCATTCTTACTGATTCTCAAGTGAGATACAATAGATCAAAAACCATATTAGACGAGTTTTGCAGGTGGTTTTTGTCCTTGTGGAAAAAGAGACTACATTCTATACGCATCACTAGGACACACCTTTTGTAGACACGGCTACCACTTATGGTTCATGCATATGTGTTCCATACCATTACGGTCATTGTTATTATTAATCTACTCTATTGTTGATGACAAGACAAGTCATCAGTCTACTTCTATACCATGACCAAGTTATTTGCTTATTGCAGTTCTCGTCTGTATTTCTTAAACATCTCGTATTCGACCAGAATTTTTGATAAAGTTCTTTTCGAGCGCTCTATTTCCTTAATGACCTTAGCGCGAAACAAATGATCTGTTACAGGTGCTTTCTCATACAGCTTTCTAAACTCCTTAATTGCAAAGTTGATTTCGTTTATACGGTCTACAAATGTCTCTTTTTCAAATTGTTCAGGATTGTTCATTAGGCGAGATGCCATTTTTTGGATTCAGCTTCAAAAGGACCCTTTTTGGCTGGCATGATGCTATCTATCTGCTACGTTTATGGAAATATGAGGAATCCTTGGCATTAGTACAGCAAATGCTATTGCAATTATAGCCGTAAAATAAAAATTAAATCCAATAACCATACCTATCGAAGCTGCAAACAATATAGCAGCAGTAGTAGTAGTCAAATTAGTAATCCTTTTGTCTGATTCACTTTTTAATATAATGCCTGCACCAAGAAATCCAATTCCTGTAACAAGTGAGCAGCAATCCTCGACATTGAATTAGGATCAATATGAGCTGATAAGTATGTAAATATCATAGAACCTGCAATAACAAAGCAATGGGTGCTAATACCAGTTGTCTATCTAATGCTGAATTTACAGAAAAAATTGATAAAGGTCGATCCAATTAACAATGGCGAAAGTTCTTCTGCATTAATAATTAGTATAGCTATAAAGGGTGGTATTCTTAACTCGTTAGCGTATGTCTACGAAAAACAAGGTAGCAATCTTTAGTGTCCTTGCAGTGCTTACCTTGGCAGTTATCTCAGGTACTAGTATTATTGTTGTTGGGTCAGTGTCAGCTCGGAATTCTACAGAGCAGCAATCTTCTGAAGCTGGCAGCACTAGTAGCACAGCAGTTGGAAAAGTCTCAATAGTAGAAGAAGCATCTGAAATGGGTAACCAGGCATATGATCCAAATCCCGTAAAAGTCAAGTCAGGAGATACAGTAACATGGACTAATGATGACAGTCAAATTCATACAGTAACATCTGGTACAGACTCTAGTGATCCAAACACGGGAAAAGAATTTGATTCCTCTATGCTATCACAAAATCAAACATTCTCCCACAAATTTACTACTGCTGGAGAATTTCCTTACTTCTGTCAACTTCATCCTACGATGGTAGGAAAGGTTATTGTTGTATCTTAGGGACCAGACATAAAGGTCACTAAAATTTTATTTTACCTTCTGGTATTTCATAGCACTTTCAGTGTCGTCTTTGCCTTGGCTGGATGTTAATGTATTCTTGTGATCAAGACAACATTCTATATGTTGAAAGTTTCTATTGAGATATTGTGTTGATAGAATATCTAAAAAAGAAAAAGGAAGTACTTATTTATAGTAGGGTTCACCCTGCTATTTAGTGCCAAACACCGTCTTGGGCTCCCATCATACCCATACCATCGTCCATCATACCACGATCCATCATACCCATAGCATGAGGTCCTCCTTCCATCATCATACCATGCTGCATCATACCCATTCCCATAGAAGGATGCATCATGGACATCATCTCCATTATAGACATTTGTTGGTTGGATAACACTTTCCCATTTCCAGGATCTACTATTACTCTATGAATATTGTTACTTGAATCTAAGACGAATACATCGTATACTAAAAATCCATTTTCAGGATGAATAAATGCTGCTACAGCTGAAGCATTTGAACCTGCTCCTCTTACTGAGTTTATTGCACTTGTAGTAGCATCGTTAAGAGTTGTATGTATTTTTGACTTAAACATATCCAATAAGGGACTAAATAACGATATTGAGCCTGTCCAATTTTGATTTTGTAAACCTGATCTCATACCTATAGAATATGGATTTTGTTGTTGAGTATCAGGAGTCATGGTTATAGAAATAGTCTTGTTGTTACCGCTGCTATTCCCGCCAGAATTAGTGTTGTTTTGTTGTTGAGCTAACACATTATGACTGTTCGGCGATATCATAAATACCAAGGCCAAAGCAATGCTAGACAATTCCAACAAAAAGATGATTGTGTGATTTTTGTTCTTCATGGTAACCTAGCGGCAATCAATGGCTTATTTAACTCTCGGTTAACTTTGTTACCCAATGCTTTAGTTTAGCAGATAAAAATTGTAATCGACGTCTACGATAACCTCACGCTGCTGGGCAAAAAACATATGAAAACTATCTAATTGTACCAGTATATTATCCAAACGTGAATGTATACAATTGAAATCCTTTACCTTTAACATCTATTATTATGAAATGAGCATCATAGTCTTCATGCATTGATAAATTATACAACCTTTGTCTGTCAATTGTAAAACTACCATTCTGTGATAGATCCTGTCCTAGTGATTTGTTTGACATATTTGCATTTGCAGTAAGAACTACTTGTCCATTTTCGCCTACTACTCTGCGTTCATCGTTATCGTTAATCACGATGCCTTCACCTTTCCCTCCAGCTACTATATTAACCGACTTTGCATAATAGATCAAAGCAATTCTGCCTGTATCACTTTGAAGTTCCATATTGTCGGGGTTATTCTTCCAGCTGCCCTGCAGATATACAGTGCTAGGCTTGAAACTCATATCAGATGGAATTGAATATGATACTGTCTGATCTGGTTTGAAACCTTCTGGATTTCCAATTGGGGCCCTAGCCTTATCATAACCCACGTATATCTCCGGTGTTGTAGATTGATTTAGATCTACAAATTGCATACTTTGTGGTTTAATTACTGGAGTAGATTTTGTGCTGAAACTTATCTCCTTTATACCCATTTGAGCTGCTCTTTCGGCTAGCAGTGACTGAATTGTCTTTTCTGTTTGTTCATATCCTCCTTCTCCTATATGATTATCTCTTATGTATCCTTGGGTATCGATTAGATAGTCTCTAGGCCAGTATTGGTTTCCATACGCATTCCAAGTTCCATGATTGCTGTCTAGTATAACAGGATATGTTATACCAAGTCTCTGTACCGCTGCTTTTATGTTCTCATAGTTCTTTTCGAACTCAAACTCCGGTGAATGAACTCCGACTATCACTAAGCCTTTTTCAGCATATTTTTGATTCCAATCATTAAGGTAAGGTATCGTGCGTATACAATTAATGCAACTATATGTCCAAAAATCTACCAGAACAACTCTTCCTTTAAGAGATGAAAGCGTAATTAGACTATTGTTAGGCATATTTATGTAGCCACTTATTTGAGTAAATTCAGGCGCTTTTATGAATTGAGACTTGTCGATGTGCTGGAATTGATCTTGATCAAGCTTTATTGTAGTTAATGTACCATTTTGTGTAGTTGCTGCCGAAACTAATCCTTCTACTTTTTGTTGAGCTATAGATGACGATGATGCCTTATTTAATGCAGGGCTGTTAAAATATATTTCAAATCCAGCGATCAAAGCGATTACTGCAATTCCCAGCGATAGTGCACTAATGTTATCTCTATTCATTACTTATGTTCTCCTCCTTTCCTTTGCAGTTTCTCCACTACTTCTCCTATTCCATTAGTATCAATCTTGTTACACTGTATCAAGTTCATCCCCCAAGGTTGATTACCTGATTGACAAGTGGAAAATTCGCCAAGAGTATCAACTGGTTTGTAAACAGCAAAATTCCTACTATAACTAATATCCCACCCATTGCTAAATTAGAGTATTTCAGATTTTTTACCATCCTCCTGATCAGTCCTATAGCCCGTGAAAAGAAGGCACCTGTAATCAGAAATGGTACTCCTAATCCTAATGAGTATGCCAACAATGAGTTATATGCTGCAGCCGGATGGCTTGCTGCTAGCGCGAAAGTACTTCCCAAAATAGGTCCAACACATGGGGTCCAACCTGCCGCAAATGCAGCTCCAAATACAAATGATGCGATGTAGCTTGTCTTGAATTTCGGTATTCTTATCATCATCTTCTTTTCAAAGTTTAGAGTTCGTAGTTTAGTAGATAATATTAGATATACTCCAAACCCAATTATCACGAGTCCACCAGCTGATGTAAGTGAGTGTTGAAATCCATTTCCTACACCAACGAGAACACTATTTAGTAGTACTCCTAGTACTGCAAAAACGAGCGAAAAACCAAGAACAAAGTAGACAGTATTGAGAAAAATGTTGATTCTAGCTGATCTCCTAACAGTTAATGGCTGTACACGTCTGCTATTACTAGCAGCGCCATCGCTGTAACTTTCGATTTCGGTTTTAGCTGTCTGTGAATCCTTAGCCTCATTTGCAGCTGTTCCAGACAAATACGATATAAACCCAGGTAATATCGGAAGTATACATGGAGATAAGAAAGAACCTAGTCCTGCAAGGGCTGAAACTAATACAGTTGTTTCTATTGGCATTATAGGTTTACAATAACCTCCTTTATATTACCAAAGATGATATCACTAATCAATAACAATTCAACTTCCACATTTGTATTAATACTTACTTCCAAATTAATTCCAGATGTCTTCCATATGTGTATGCAAAACTAAAGATGGATTTAAAGCTAAAATAGCACCCTAACAACTAAAAACACGATTACAATAACATAGTTCTAAGCAGCACTGACAATCCGGCCAATTCCGCAATATGTATTACAACAAAATATGGCAATAATCCAACTGAATACAGTTGCTGCATTGCAAAGTAAGCATATACAGCAATTAGAGTATGCAGCATAAAGAGGCATACAAAAAATATCAGAGCTATAGTGAATCTTGCTTTACTGTTCTTTTTTACTCTCAAGTAAATAACAAACAAACAACGCTATTAGAATTCCTATATTTGCCAACCACTACCGCATTTATGCCCATCAATGGATCCATAAAATAGCAAATGAAAATCAGATGGCTTCTCCAATTTACTTTCTTCCAGATCTATTCCATATCCTATCATAGATGTGATGATGGACTACACTTGACTTGACTTGACTTGACTTGAGCTTCCATCTTTAGAAGAGATCAAAGAAGTGGATAAACAGGAGCGCCAAGCTATAGAATTATTGCAATTGATAACTCTCAAGTGTCAAAGATGTGGCATAACTGTTCATATCATGGGGAAATTGACTAGGACCGGAAATGACAGGAGTGCTATATCTCAAAAGAGGAAAGTGGCTTGAGATAGAACCTTTTTACTCGATTAGGTATTCGTAATAGAAAGCATCATTAGCCATAGTTAGCAATAGCCCAAAATAGCTAGATAAACAGCACAAGGAGCATTAAAAGATTTCCGTATCCACGTATATGTATAAAATATCCCTGATTATGAATATTGTTAGTCAAATTTGAAACTATACGATACTCTAAGTAGGAATATAGAAGAATTAGATAACGCCGCCATAGTAGATAGCGAAACTAAAGATACAAGTAAGCAAGATAATAATAATATCCGCGTTTACCTATGTGGCCTTACCGTTTATGATGATTCTCATATAGGCCATGCTAGGACAATAATCTTCTTTGATGTTCTACGCCGATACCTTATTTTTAAAGGGTATAGAGTAAAATTTATTCAGAACTTTACAGATGTTGACGACAAGATCATCAATAAAGCAAAATCGGAGGGAATAAAAGCAGAGGAAGTGGCAGCAAAATATACTAATAGTTATTTCAAAGACTTTGACTCACTTAATGTAATGAGAGCTGATTTGTATCCACGTGCTACTGAAAATATAAAAGAGATGATCAATTTAGTTGAAGGATTAATAAAAAAGGGTCACGCATATTTATCACTCAACGGTGTTTATTTCCGCGTCAAGTCATTTCCAGATTATGGCAAATTATCAAAAAGATCTATTGAAGAGTTAGAATCAGGATATAGAATTGAAGTTGACACATCTAAGGAAGATCCGCTTGATTTTGCGTTGTGGAAATTCTATTCAGACCCTCCTGTGTGGGACAGTCCTTGGGGAAAAGGGAGACCAGGATGGCATATTGAGTGCTCTGCAATGGCTTTGAAATACCTTGGATGTCCATTTGAAATTCATGGTGGAGGACATGATCTGGTTTTTCCGCACCATGAAAATGAAATAGCACAATCTGAAGCTTTCTCAGAAAAGCAATTTGCCAAAATATGGTTGCATACAGGAATGGTTACGATTAACTCTGAAAAAATGTCCAAATCACTTGGTAATATTGTAACTATACAGCAAGCACTTAACCGTTGGGGAATGAATACCTTGAGAATTTATTGTATGTCTGTACAATATTCAAAACCACTTGATTATACTGATAAATTACTTACGGAATCCCGTCAAAGGTGGCGTCAAATAGAAACTCTCGCATATGAGTTGCGATTCGCTAGCTCAAAAAAAGAGGAAGAAAAAGAAAGAGGAGGAGAATTTGAAGTAGTAAAGAAATTATCTGATGAATCTATGAGGAAGTTTGAAAGTGCAATAGAGGATAATATGAATACTACACTTGCCATGAGCATATTTATGAAGTTTGTTGCAGAATTAAATCGCTATGCTGCAGCAGATAAGATGACTCAGAGTATGGCACAGATTGCACTTCGAATCTTTAGCAATATTATTGATATACTGGGGCTTAAAGTGATTGAAGCCTCAGATGAGGAGAAAAAGGAAATCGAAGAGTTGATAATTGTGCGCAACAAGCTGCGAGCAGAGAAAAAATTTCAGAGCTCTGATGATATAAGGAAAAGGCTAATTGAAAAATATTCTGTTGAATTAATGGACCACAAGGACAGAACCATTTGGAAAAAGGTTGAAAATCTATCTACAAATTGAAAATAGCATTTATGATATGTCTGAGGTAGTATTTTATAAAGTAGGATATAAGTAAAAGCTCCGAATGGATTTACTATTACAGGTGTGGTTACTTTAAAAAAATAATAATGCTGATGGTGAAGGTAGTAATAAAAAATACACAGTAGCAAAAATTTTTGTATCCACTATAAGACCAACCTTTTTATCTAGTTTACATACTGAGATTCAGTTAACACATTCCTATGACTGCAACATACAAAAATAAAAATAACAAAGTAGCTGTTATTAGTGGTAGTTCAAGTGGCATAGGTTTAGAGACCTCTTTAGCCTTAGCAAGAAATGGTTTTCTTACATATGCAACTATGCATAATCTCAAAAAAGCTGATTCCATAAATATATTAGCAGATAAGGAAAGGATTCCAATCAAAGTTATACAACTAGACGTTACTGACGACAAGTCAGTGAATGATGCCATACAAACTATCACGTCGGATGCTGGTAGAATAGATGTTTTAGTAAATAACGCAGGTTATGGACTTTTTGGAGCATTTGAAGACCTTTCGATAGGGGAAATAAAAGATGTATATGAAACCAATTTCTTTGGACTTGTAAGGCTAACTCAGGCAGTTATTCCTATGATGCGAAAACAGCAGTCTGGTAGAATCGTAAATCTGAGCTCCGGTGCCGGAATCTTTGGATTCCCTGGCGGTTCGGCATATGTTAGTAGTAAATTTACGGTTGAAGGCTTGAGCGAATCTATATCATATGAACTGGAGCCATTCGGAATAAAGGTAATATTAGTGGAACCCGGCTTTATCAAGACCAATTTTGGACAAGCAATGGTCATTGCCAAAAAATCACAAGATCCAAACTCGCAGTACTCACAAATGATGCAGAAAGTGGCAGCAAATTCAAGTTCCATGGCAGATAATGCAGCTCCTGCTGATCTAGTAGCAAATGTTATCTTAGAAGCCGTAACAAGCAAAGAACCAAACCTTCGCTATCTAGCAGGTAAAGATGTAGAAACTTGGGCAGCAAATAAGAGAACTATGAGCGATACTGAATTTTATAATGTGATGAAGAACATGACCTGATAGTAATGGCGTAGATACATTTTAGAATGTCAACTAAGAGGATCATAATTCATGGCCGTGTTCATTTCCAGCACATAATGTTGATAAATTTCATGCTGTTTGTAAAAATCATAATAACAATGCCTTTGATGTATGAAACAAATGAATTATGCCTTACTGGTAAAATTCACTCTAATGGATATTCCTTGCCTTAAAACAATATCTAAATAACTCCCGTTTGAATGCAGGATATTATTAACATAAACTTTAGTATTGTATTTTGTTAGATCTATTTTCCAAATATATAGAAAATGACCTAGAGTGAAAGGATATGATTTGCTATAAGCAACATGAATAACATTGGGTTCGAGGGTGTGCACAGGTCTTATGCAATTATTATTTATACCTATGCCTGCCGGGACAGCAACATTGCTGCCGTCGCGAGCTACAGTTATAGGAATAGATACCTGAAATGGCTGTGAAGTTGGGTCTTTAATACATTGATAGATAGGATCTTGTGATCTTAAATATCCTAAAATAAAATTCGTAGCTAGTCCAGCGCCCAAGACCAATATTGCAAGTGTAATCATAGACTTTAGCAGACGCTTACGTCTGTCTGGACCCTCCGTAAATGACATATTTTTTCTGTTAGAGAATAATTAAAGAATATGATTGTTAAATCTTTTTTGAAACGATTAGGCTAGCTAGCTTGATACTCTCGTTCCAGTTGAAGGATCCAAAAAGAGCTTATCCGCCAAGATTCTATTCCCTGTAAAATCAAAAATATTTGTGGTATTAATGCAAGCAAAATGAACGATAATTTTATTACTGTTTTACGAGATCATATAGTCAAACTGACATTTCAGATAATAGTTACTATTGATAGTAGTAGACCGCATATACATTAGGTCTAATTAATGATAGATTTTAAATCTACCACATATTTCATGAAATATTTTTGTCAATGACGTAACATTGTAAGTTTAATTTATAAGCTACAAACAGGAGGTTGATGACATTTAATAGAAAATGCACAAGAAAACAATATGAGTTATAAATCATGGTGACTCATGGCACCTGTGAGAACATTTAGCAATGGTAAATCAAAATTATTCTAATCCGGGCGTGACAAACTATGTCGCCTCAACTGCTAGGATTGGTAAAAACGTAAAGATATGGCACTTTGCCTATGTCGGTAATGAGACAGAAATTGGCGACAACGTAATGGTCGGTTCGCTAACACATATAGATTACAAAGTAAAAATTGGTGAAAACACAAGGATAGAAGGTTCTGTATATATCCCACCGCTGACAACAATAGGCAAAAACGTTTTCATAGGACCAGGAGCAGCTTTTACTAACGATCCATATCCTATGAGTCCAAAAATGGTAGGAGTCATAGTAGAGGATGGAGCCATCATAGGTGGCAGGGCAATAATAAAACCAGGAGTAAGAATTGGACGCAATAGTGTAGTCGCAATGGCCGCAGTAGTTACAAAAGACGTTCCTTCAGACGTGGTTGTAATGGGATATCCTGCGAAAGTAAAATATTCTAGAGCCGAATATAACAGCAAGCAAGCAGTATGGAATTCATCTTGAAAAGAACTGCCGAGCTTAAGTTGTTACATATCAATGCTTTTTGTTTTGAATTTGACCCATGTTGATCTGATTATATCTATATATCTATATATCATTATTCTCGATATATAGAGCAAGTAAAATGAGGTGGTGCTACTCCATATTAGGAGCCATGTTTTGGAGTCACTATAAAAGCAAGGCAGATCCTACATTTTTGCATGTGGCCAGATTTTGGCGGTTCCAAAAAGCTATTCGGAGTCAAATACCGCATCATGATAAAAAGTAGGATTTTTGGACCACGCCAAAAATGTACAACTAAAGGATTTTCAAAATCTATCTATAAAAAGAATCAAAAATACCAGTCAAATCTTTCGATACATCTTCCTTGTCTAGATAGAGGTTCTTCTTTTGTGAGATTATTGGCCATTCTCTTACATATATCTCTATTAACAGACTAGCTTTAATCGTTAGCAATCTATTTGCCCCTAATTCTGCTTCTCAAACTTGAAAAACCAGATATAACCAAGTATACTCAGCTGCAAAGACACCACAGCAAATACATTGAAACTCAAATAAATCAGGATAAAAAAACTACTACAGAGTACATACGGTATCATCAAACTTGTAAAGACAAGTAGTTTTATTACCTATGAAATGACAAAGAGCTGCACATCATCTGAAAATATCAATTAATCAATATTTCTAGATCCAGTCTTTTACATTATTAATGGTTCCCAGTGTTGGAAATTGGAAAAGCAAAGTAGGATATCCTTTATAAATAGTAATTCGTTTCGTTTTGGTCATGGATAGACACAATAATACAACAGTATCAATGTCAACATTCTTGGCACTAGGATTGGTCCTTGTTGCAATAACTGGACTTAATACCGTCGCCTTAAATGCTTATCTCGTAATTTTTATGCAAAAGAATAAGGACATATTTCAAACATAGAAATAACGATAAAGATTATAATAATAGCGTCTCATTGAAGCTATCTAAATTAAAATAGGAGATTCACCACATCAAAAACACTGCACAATGGCTGACAATGAAAAACCAAGCGAAAAAGATGTGGAATTAGCTACTTGGCGTAAGAAGATAGAAATAATAGGCATCGACATCAAAAGCCTAGACAGAGAGAACGAGACAGGACGACTCAAATTAAGAGCAACGTTAATGAATCAGCATTTTATAAATGAATTAGATAAAATTGATCTGCAGCTCATAAAGATAACTGCAGGTAGATTCTTTACTCACGGACTTGAAGTACTCTTAGAGCCAAAATCTCAATCTACTCGAATGTTAACATAATGACAATACACTACTACCAGCGCAAGCAATAAGTATATTAAATAATGAAAAGCCCAGCTTCTTAATACTGTAATTTTATAAGCAAAATATTTACCAATACGCTCAGAGAGATAGTAAACATTGCATAGTTGGTATCTGACAATTACCTTGCAAACTTAGCCTTTCTTTTCTTTCTTTTCTGTATTTCAGCCATACCAAATTAAAAGTAAAAGTAATTCTAGAACTTAGGATATTGAAACTATTCTTATTCTTATCTCTAGTCTTGCAACGGATTTGGTGATACTGTGACAGGTTTTTTGATGATTACCAAACCACAATAGATTCTAAAACCACGGGAAGAAAGAGTAAATCACATCAACTATCAAACGTATTCTATACTGCTATGCTATTTCAAATACTTGCTCAGCAGTTAACTTATTGGCTAAATCACAAGTATAGAACGAGAAGAGTATCATATAAAGACGACCAAAGTGGAGAGACAATCACAGAGGTTAGAACGCCAGAGAGGAAAGATTCTGATTTAGTATTTGGAGTATATCAGAACACAAAAACACCAATTCCAATTAATCTGTACATAGAACTTTGTAAATCTTTTGGTCAGACGTTAGACCGAATGAATAGAGGCAGTAGGGAAGACGGAAGCAATGGAAGGCGAAGGGAAATAACACTTCATTCTTTTAGACGCTTCGTAAAGACTACAATATCTGATTTGGGTTATTCGGACTTTTCTGAGTATTTTATTGGTCATAGCGGCTCAACATACTGGCGTAAAAAAGAGTCAGAGAAAGCAGAATTATTTAAAAAAGTAGAGCCATATTTGACATTCCTCAATATTCACCAGCTAGAAAGACAAGGTGCAGATATACAGACGAAGGTAGAGGAGCTAGAAGAATTAAACCAATCGTTGAGCCCAACTGGTCATCCATTCATAACCACAAACCGAGATGGAATACCACCTAATAACTTAGACTTATTGCCATCGTGTTATCAAGATGATAGATGACTGCTGAAATTGTGAAGTTCCTCATGATATATGGCAGAACAAGTTCAAAGGAAACAGCAACAAAAACACCTGCTGCTTAAAGCTAGTTGGAAAGTTTGTTGGCACATTTCGCAACCTGCCATCCTTTTTGTATGACTCTTCCTACATCGTAGCATAATACTGTTAGTATATACTAAGTCTATCTGACCTATCTTACTATTTTATACTTGAAAATTGTGCTAAGCTTCAGTTGAGCGAATCTAATTATGTATGATAATCTATAAATCTATAAATCTGATAAATTTAGTCTGATTCCAATGTCTAACAAATATACTACGACAGCACTATATGCAGCACTAGTTGCATCAGTACTTGTTGCCTCTGTTTTCGCTATTAGCTATATACAAGAAGCACTAGCACAAGGCAACCAGACAGGTAGAGGTAATCAAACCAGTGGTAACAATACCAGTGGAGCAGCTGGTAGTAATCGGGCTAGTGGCAACGCAACTGGTGGCGGCACAGCAGCTAATCCTCCCAGCTAGATTGTAGCAACGTGACTTGAAAAATTAAAGTACAGTACGAGGAATATACAATCTCGACTAATCATATCTTTTATTTTTGCTTTGCAGTATTTGTATCCTTAGAATTAATGTTACAATGTAAGTAACCATGGTCATGTCAGTATAAGAATAGTGCAATAAGCATGGTATGGGAGATAAAATTAGGCAATAACAAATATAATATAGATGGCGCTAGTAGATTGGAAAATCCTCCATTATGGGTTTGGGCTATTATTGCAGGTGCTATAATAGCAAGTAAGTTCATCTATAGATGGCAATCAACAAAATACTTTACTAAGGAAGCCGAAGAAAAAAGAAGCAGCGACAGCAGAAGAATTAATCGTAATGATGATAAAACAAAAGACATCCAGAACAATATTTTCTATGGCGATATAGTCTTAGACGCTACTACAAGGATTACTTTGCAATAGAGAAGAGGAAGGAAGAAACTCAATGATTTTAGTCAGGTCATAAATCTCCGCAGTATAATGTCATGTTATGGATATATAGCTTGATTTTGGAATTGGAATTCTCAAAGTAACTACACCATCCTCATATACTGCCGTTCCAACTACTTTTTCACCGTCGCTGGTAGATAAAGGTAATACTACTTTTCTGTTTATATTAATAGGCCTTTGTCTATA
>JBKOWU010000279.1:0-3113 GCA_046724555.1 Thermoproteota archaeon
GATAATGAGGTTAAAGTAGCTATTGAAGTGCCCGGGGTTAGTAAAGAAAATATCAAGATAAATGTATATGATAATTCATTAGAAGTAACAACTACTGGCACAGAACAAAGAAAATATCATGAAGTAATTCAAATACCACCTCAAACAAACATCGAAACAGCAACATCAACTTATAAGAATGGAGTTCTTGAAGTAGTCTTCAAGAAAAAAGAACAATCTAAACCAAAAGGAAGACAGATAAACATAGAATAACTGTTTTATGAACAGATAGAATATTGATCATGATCATCATAGGAGTATGATTATTTTGCTATGAAGGAAGACAAAAAGCAAAAAGATAACCAAATTGATATACCAAAGATATCTGCTGACTTTCAATGTTTTGTATGCGGAGCCATATTTACCACCGATGAAGATCGAAAGCAACATCTAGAGAAAGAGGCTCACGGCCAGCTTCGTGATGACGAGACATCTAAAGACAAGGAAATTGCCAAGAAACAGGAGAAGTTAGATGAGAGTCATCCACATCATATATGACAAACAAAAAATAACTTCGATTGGTTCGACAAGAAGTAAAAATAATAATAATAATAATAACTAGCCAGGAGATTAATCATGAATAGCTCTCTACCGCGTTGTAGATGAGGATATAGTCCCATCCAAAAACAGCTCTGCTAATAATGATATAACCAACTCGTTACTTCTTATTTCTACTTAAATGAAAATATCAAGATATTGATTTATCGGTATGCATTTGGATTTTGTCAATATTGAGAAATAGCAAGCAGATATGGATATTGAAATAGTGGATTTTTGCCAGCTATTTAATATGCATAATTTAGACAGTGTTTCTTTCGTCAAATCTTACTCATAGGTCAATTCTTCTAACATATTTTTGCGTATAATATGACATGCGTCATTATAGCACATATACCACATTATTCAAAAATTGCTCCCATATAGAATCGAATATCTTCAATATTTTTATCTATTTTGTATCACTCTCGGTCGACAAAAGAAGAACATGTCTAGCTATTTTAATAATTCAGATTACTTATTTCTGACTACAGTTACAAACTGCGTACAAGGATTTAATTACACATAATTAAAATTCCGTTACGGAATTTAATTATTTTACTGATCGTATTAAAGTTATTTTACTAAATAATATTGCACTATTGTAAATGCTGGACTGCGATACAGCAATAGCATGTTAAGTACATATGGCACATACACCAGATTTGGTCTCCTTAAAAAGGCATTTAAATATAGAGACTGCAACATGTTATTCAAAACTCTAAATAACAGATAGGCGTTAATAATAACAGTATAATAAATGTCGGCACAAGGTATGGGGGGTTATAGGTGCAATGTATGCGGCATGATATTCAATTCACTGGGAGATCTAGATGTGCACACCAGAGAAAAACACAATACTGCATCAACAACCACATGACAATAAAACTCCAAAATTACATTTTTTGTTCAGTCACATTAATTAGCTATAATAGTATATGAAACGATTTTAATAAACCTCGCAATTAGATCGGAATAAGTCTCTAGATATACTATATTTATCCTGTACAATGTACCTAACTCAGAGTCAACGGAAATAATCAATTCTCTATTAGAGGACTTAGTATAGGTTCTATCTTTAACGACTTTACAGCTGGAAAGCTATCGATAATCCTTTCATTTCCATCTTCACACATTTCATACACAAACTAGTGCATACAGAATCTGCATTATTAAAGTCTTCAATAGTCAGGTTATAATAGGCATTGACGTTGCAATGTTCACATCATATCATATTGTTTGATATTTAGCTAGATGATGAAACTATCAAGCGGAGAGTCAAAATCACTTTACAATTTGGTAAACTATATGAGATTACTAATTTATTGAGCGGTAGTGACTAACATACGATCTATATAATCAGAAAATAAAGCCTTTAAATGTCTTTAAAAAGGAGGATCTCTAGGAATTGAGAGGGAGAAACTGGAAAGAATATATTTTTATCTTGAAGATGAAGGCATAATAGAATCTTCTACTCTAGGCGGAAGTTTCTTCATTACTGATAAAGGAAAAGAACTCATTGAAAAACAGAATTCAAACAGAATATTTTAGCACAATTTTTTCAACATAAATTCAAATTAACATGCTCTATGTTCTGTCATTAAGAACTGGTTTATTATAGAGCATTTCAAGACAAGGTAACGAAAAACCACATCTTTTCATAGAAGTAAGACGATAGTTATCAATTGTATTCTCTACCCCAAGAAGAAAGTACATTGAAAATATTTGGGCAATAACTATAATGCTATTCGTGTGACGTGGTCATGACCAGTATATCTTTGATATCGTAGAAAAGCATAAGTTATACTGCAGTGTCGTTAACGTAGTAATACCAATAACTCATGGGTACATCATATTAGATTTATGATCATATGAAACAATAATATCTAGTATTCACAGTGGTCACGAATTTTGATAATCGTTCATATTTTGTGCATTACTGAAAGGATGTTTTGTGGATAGTGAATTCTCATCTTTATCGTGGGAATATACTACGGCACATATCTATTATTGATCATGCTAGTTCATGATTTTGCATAAAATATATATTCACCACATTTTGATAGGTAGATCACTTTTTGACGTTAGCCATGCATAAAAACAACATAATTTTCAATTATTAATATCTCTTACAACCCTAATTACAGAAACTCTAGCTTCATCCAGAGATAGAAGAATTAATTAATTATGATAGATGATATACCATTGTCATTGAATAGCCAGTTATACTTTATGCTTCAGTTATTTTCAATTGCATTTGGCGCCTCCTCTCCCTCACCATCCTCAGCTGTTGGAGATCTGATAGTCCAGGATTTTGCAGTGATCATGATAATTGCGGCTGTAATGTTGATAATTACCTATAAGTTAAAGCAACCAATGGTGATTGGTTATATTGTAGCAGGGATGATAATTGGTCCTTATACTCCACCTTTTAGCCTTATAAGCAGTATTCAAACAGTAAATGTTCTTTCAGAATTAGGCATAATTATGCTGCTTTTTGTTATTGGTACCGAATTTCCTATAGCCAAACTCAAATC
>JBKOWU010000200.1:0-7759 GCA_046724555.1 Thermoproteota archaeon
TAGTTTAGAGCTATCACAGTAGCTACTTCTTGCAAATCATTTGAAGCAGCTGACGCATCAGCTTGGAATTTAAGCGTACGTACTTCTAGCTGTATAACTTGTTCAGCAAATGGTATGATAAAATGTAATCCTTCTCCTAATACTCTATTTTCAACAGCACCAACATATAGAACAACTCCTCTATGTCCTGCTTGTACAATGACAACAGAATCAGCCAGTATAACTATAATAATCACAAAGGTAACTATTGCGGCTAAGATTTTTAATTTATTTTTTTGTAACGAGCGTAACACTGGCATTGTAGATGGGCTTTGTGATGCTTGTTTGGTACTGTTATCATATATGTCTTCGCGCGTCGGAATCCTGTTGCGTCTTCTTTGAACAATCCTGTTTGTTATAATGGCTCCTGCAAGCAATATAACAATGAGAACTACTGCTGTTGTAACGTCTATTACGCTCAATATCTATGTCACTTTTTATAATTGCAATTTAAAGCCTCCTTTATAAAGAAGCAATAGTTAGAAAGCAATTACATCTAATCGGAATATATGTGATGTCAAACCGTAGTCATCATAATATTACTTTTAATCTGATTTTTAATAAGAACAAAATTTACCAAATATTGATCAAAGCAATTATTTTCTTGTTAGACGATATTGTAAAATATTAAAATATTTCGAATAGTACGATATACCTGCTTATTGGCCCGATACTTCGCCATTCTCTTCATTTTATCCTTAGCAATATATCCAATACCAAAATTGCATTTCCAATCGCAACTGTCATAATCATAAAAGGAAAACCGACTCTAAAGAAATAGTTAAAGCTGATTTTGGAATGGTATTTTTCTGCTAGGCCGGCGGCAATTACTCCTGCACTTGAGCCAATCAATGTTCCATTACCACCAAAGTTCGCACCCAATGAAAGGGCCCACCATAATGGGCTAACCTGATAACTCCCAAATGCCGCCGCAATGTTTGGGTTTGCGTTAAGTGTGTGAATTAACGGAATCATAGTGGCAGCAAATGGAATATTGTCAACAAAAGCACTAGCAATGGCAGAAAGCCATACTATCATCGTGAATGCAAGCCAAGGATTTCCACCAGTTATGCCTATAGCAGTAGATGATAGGAGTTTTATTATTCCTGCTTGGACTGCAGTCCCTACAATGATAAACAAGCCAGCAAAGAAGATTAGTGTTGACCAATCTACTTCCCGCAATATCTTTTCGGGTTGTGCTCTTGTAATGATAAACAACACAGCCGCTCCCCCTAATGCTATAATAGATGGTTGTATGTGAAGTGAACCATGGATTACAAACATAACTACTACTCCAAGTAGAACGGCCATGGATTTCTTCAGAAGACTCTTGTCTTTGAGTAATGCATTTTCATCTTCTCGCATAAGTTGCTCTAGGTTGCTTACAGATGCTTTTAGATCCTTGCGGAAAAAGAATTTTAAGAGCAACATTGATGCTATAAATGAAATCGCAACCGTTGGACCCAAGTGTATGATGAAAGAATTAAAATCTATGTTTGCAGCTGAACCAATCATGATGTTTGGTGGATCTCCTATAAGAGTTGCTGTACCACCTATGTTTGATGCAAGAGCCTGACTTAGAATAAAAGGTATTGGTGATAGCTTAAATGTTCTAAATACAGAGAAAGTTACTGGTGCCATCAGCAAGATTGTGGTAACATTGTCTATGAACATTGACACAACCGCAGTGAACGTACATAAAGCAAGCATCAGCTTCCAAAGATCGCCTCTGGTTCTCTTACTCATTTTTATACCAAAATACTGAAATATACCAGTCTCAGATAGCATAGCAACTATAATCATCATGCCAAGCAGAAGGCCTATTGTGTTAAAATCAATAGATCTAACTGCAAACTCAAGACTTTTTTCGGCAGTAAATAAGTCAGTTGTTATGCCAATTATAATCACAAACGCCGCACCAAATAATGCAATAGCTGTTCTGTGAGCCAGCTCAAATGATAATACTATGTAAACAGAAAGTAGCACGATAGCCGACAGTGCCATAGCAAGATTAAATTCAAATCCAAGTGATCTCGGAATAGTTAGGATACATGCGGAGATGACTGCTATGATCAAAAAACCTATTATCGGTTTCTTATCTATGCCTACACTAGATTTCAGACCAGATATTCCCAATTATATTAAGCGAGTCTATGTATATGTTAATAATATTTGTGGTAGGTCCGATCCGGTGATGTTATGTAATTTAAAATATAGTCGCAGCAATTCTGTCATTTTTATAATAGCAATTCCATTATCCTTCACCATGCATACGTACATCTGTAGAATATCCTAATTTAATTGACCTGCTTCATGATATTGATAGTCCTTAATCATTAGAAAGGCGTTCGACATCTACTGTGATCCGTCGTTGCATACAATATATGTTATCACAATTTCTTAGCCTCATATTCCCCCAGTTCTCTAATAAATAGATCTAGTACAACTTGATTTTCTGTGAGTTCTTGAATATGCCTTTTCGGTATCACATATTCTTGCCGTGTGCCTTCAAGTACTGTTATAAATTCATTGTCTACCATTATAATATTGCCTATAACTCTCAAGTCCTTGGTCTTTACCTCTTTCTGAATTAGATTGTTCCAGTCTCTTCCTAAACTCGACATTATACCACTTTGTTACTTCACACCACTTGGCTGCCTACCAATATTATACTTACCTGTCACTTCATATCCTTTTTACATGCATGTAATAAAGGAAAGGATTGTACTAGCTTTCAAATACCTCTTAAAGTATTGTTGTTTCTGATAAACGAATTGATGCAGCTCTCCTGCTCTTTTAGGATATTATCTGCTTTTGTAAATTATTATGTAGTCAGCGCACCTCTGTGATTGTCGACAAAAGACAAATTGTTGACAAAAGTATAATTTATCATTATAAACCAAAGCGATAACAACAATAATAATAACGATCTTTGTAGTGTTGCAGGATATTATGCTATTGTGTTAATAGTCATATAGCTACAATATCTACGGTCTCATAAGCTCTTGAAAATCCATAGATAAACAAAACTAGCAACCTTTACAGAATCCACTTGCAAACCGTAGTTCAGAATATATATTAAATATAGTCTAAAACTAAAATAAAAACTATTTAGCAGGATGCTCTTAAAGAACCTAGACTACGAGTCAGACAAATAACGTGGAGACAGCCACGTGAATACAGATCTTCAAACGATATTTTAGCTCTTACTATCTTGATAGATGAAAGTTTAACTTAAAAGCGATTACTTTGCATCAAAGACAGATAATCGTGGTTATATGACCATTCGATTCCTTATTTACATTTACCAACCCATGAGCTTTGCAGACTTGGCCGCAGCATCGTCTAATGCTTGCTTTGGTGCCTTAAAATTAGTACAGACTTGCTTGCCCGCTTCAGTGACGTAATCGTCTATCTGTGCGAACTCCGGTATATTGGGTCTGCCACGTCCTAGCTGGACCATCGAAAGCATCTTGTCATAGTACGGAATTGACTGTCGTAAAGTATGCGAAAAGAGACCTTGACCTATACTCGTTTGTGTTGGAAGGTATCCAGTTTTTTCGAGCATTGGAGCAAGCATATCTGGCTCAAGCATTAGTGTAATTAGTTCCCAAGCAAGGTCCTTGTTTTTAGAAGTTTGAGGGATGCCAAGTTCCCATCCACCCATTACTGTTGTAGTCTGTACACCTTGTTTTGGTACTGGGTAAGCAGGTATAAAACCCACTCTTTGAGTTATGCTCGAGGTATCATTTGAAGGGAACTCTCCTGGCAGCCAAGACCCTCCAAGGAAGACCGCATATGTTCTATTAATAAAAGAAATAGTATCAAAGTTACCACTTGCTATAGGCTTCAAACCTGCGTTGATCTGGTCTTTGATAAATTGCATTGCTTTAACACCTGCTGAACTATTAAAAGCAGGAAACCAGTAACTGCCTTTTGTTGGATGCCCGTCTTTCATCTTAATTATCTCTCCACCCAGCATCCACAAATAAGGGTACCACATAGAAGCACCACAATCAAGGCCTATTCCTTGGATATTCTCTGATTTTTTTAGATCTACATCGAGCTTCTTTGCTGATGCAATGTATCCATCCCACGTTGTTAATGAATTTGGATCAACCTGTGCTTTATTCAATAAGTCTTTCCAATACCATATGCCCCTTACATCAGTCCAAGCCCAGATAGCATAAACCTTGCCTTTATAGAGATTACCATCCAGATTTCCTTCATACCAATCAGAAAGCCTCCCCCAACTTAGTGCACGCTTGGTAAGATCAGTTAAATATCCCCGTTCAGCAAAATTCCCAAGCCAGATTTGATCAAGAGAGATTAGATCGATTGGGCTTTGATTAGCCAACAAATTTAGCATAGTTGTTCTACTTACATCGTATGGCAGGACTGTGTAGTTTACCTTAATACTCAAATCTGGATGTCTCTCCTGGAGCTTTTGTATCGCACTTTTAAGTAGCATATCCCATCTCGGCTTTGGTTGAACTAAAGTTGCAGTGAGTGTTACTTCTTTCTTATCTTTATCCGGTTGTATGGCAATAGTTGCTTGCTGCAATGGTGATGCATAAGCAGAACAACACGTCATTGTAATTACAAGGACGACAAACAGAATACCTATGGCAGACATATTTATGTGAGTGATCACAATTATATGAAGTGATCTGATTATATTACATTTAAGAATATCCCTGATGGCTCGACACGCATTTATATGTACACCAAATGATCGACAAAATTATTAAGTTATTCAACGATCAGTTGCTCGCTCATCTTAAATCATTATGTATAAGACGTGCTGAAAAATTCACTGGAGGAGCTAAATTGAAAACGAGAAATGTCGACATTAAATTCCATTATTCGGCAGGAACAATAATCATATGATAGAACTCAGCTATAATACACCGATTTTATTTAGGTTGAATTTAATAAACTGCTTGTAGTCTTCAAGTCTATCCCCAAATACTCGTTTATCAAAGTATTCTTGATTTACGAGTTCGGCATCCTTTGTTATATAATCCTCTATCTCTTGCCTTCTCCTGTAGATATCCCATTCTTTTATCTTAGATTGGATTTCTTTTGTAAAACAATAATATACATCTTCAGCAGATTTTTCCTTTGCATTTATGTAACTTAATCTATCTTTTAGAATCAGTACTAAATCTTCTTTTGTTAATTCAACCCTTCCTTTTGAAGCAATTACATGAGCAATCTCGTGGCCAATCAATCCAGGTAATGAATTCTGAAACTTCTCAATCAAACCTTCATAAATATAGATGGCAAATTTAGTGAAATCCTTTACATCTGGATATGTAAGGGCATAAAACAAAACATGAGTTGTATAAAACCTGACCCTGTATCTTTTGATAATCATAAAAGGAACAGGGTAAATATTAGGATAGTAAGGAATTACTGATTTGTCAATTAGGCAATTGATCACTTGCTCATAAGCAGACTGTAAGTTTTGTATGACTGGCTCACATCTACTTTGGATAAAATCAGAAGCTCTAGCTATGGCATAAATCATAGATATTCAAACAGTCTTGACAATAGTATTTTTCACGCGATGTACGGATGACTTTAACATCCTTATTTGTTCGCCAGCAGCTATTACACCTATATACAAAATCATTAATTGCTCGGTCCCATTCTTCCATACATAAGATATTTAGCAGGACACCAATATGAAAGAATCCCTTGTTGTTTAGGTTGGTCATGTGGACATACAAGAAGGGCTATAGGAAAAAAGAAAATGTGATCGTTATAATTGATCTCTTAACCCATGCCATGTTCTTTACGATTATGTACTGCTAGCTCTTGTGTGGTTGTGAAAGTCATGCCTCCACATTGTTCGCATCTCAACGATCCACTTGTATGTGATTCATCAGGACCAGGTGGACTTGACATATCTACAGAAGAGTTGCGTGACATATTATTTATGAATTAACAACTCGTTAGACAACTGGATATAATATCAAGAGATACTACGTCATGAAATAAAGGTGCTATAGTTTGAATCGCCAGAATCGCAAACTAAGCATTAGTAACACGGTCATAATCTTGTAAGAAATCCCGACCTTTCTCAGTTATCCGAAGTAGATTTTGCAGAATAATTTCTTTCCTTTCTAATTCATTTAAGTACCTGACAAGTTTGTCATAAGCAAGGTTGCCAAGAGACTGTCCTCTTGTAGGCTTTGCCCCGCCATTACTTAATTCCAAATTTATTGCGCCGAGAATGTCATAGTATATTTGGATCTTGTTTCGCTTCGGTTTTCGGCAATTATTGATCTCTTGTCTCAATTCATTTTTGAATACCATAGACCGTTAGCCTCCTAGACAATATCATGAATTAAGATAAAAATAAGTTCAAATGACCGTTAAATCATCAACGGATGAAAACATCGGATATTTCTAGGCTGTCTATCGCTTATTCACGCTGCTTATCCATCTCTGCAATTTCTTCTAAAGATGGAAGTTCGACATAATTATGATTAGAATATGCTTCACAGTTTTCCTTCTCACTTTTGGTATGAATTTCTAAACAACAAAAATAAGCACAGCTTGGGTTATGCCGCACTCCCCTGAACAACATAATGATTTATTATGCCAAGATCTCCACCTTTTACCTTATCAGTATAACAGTATCTCTTTTATCTATAGACATGTCTTTATAGCATTTTGTTTACACATATACAAATATGGTTGACAATAAAATAGTAATTTGTTTAGGAATAACGGTGGTAGTATTTTTATTTGCATACTCGATTACTTTATTTCAGCAAACAGCACTAGCACAACAAAAACAGACGTCTACTGGAAATGTGGCTGCTCAAGTAGTACCACAAGGGACTTCGTTACAAGTTGCAAATAAAACTGCTGCTAGTGCTAATCTAACTGGAACAACTGCACCCCCTGGTAACGTGACTGCTCAAGTAGTACCGCAGGGAACTTCTTTAACACCATCAAACAATGCTACTGCATCGACCAATAACACTGGCACAACATCTGGTAACGTGGCTGCTCAAGTAGTACCGCAGGGAACTTCTTTAAAGACATCAAACAATGCTACTACTTCAAATGCCAATCAAGGTTCAGTATCAGTAGGTAGTAAACTAAATTGCCAATCTATAGCTTCAACAATTGGAGGAATAGTTGTTCCTAATGCAAGTAATATATGTGATGTACTTATACTAAGACAGGCTCCTACCATAATCGGGCCTGGCAATACGAATATGAATAAATTTTCGACAATAAATTCCATAGTAGAAGTTGCATCAGTATCTGATTTGATGACCAAACAAGGTGGTAACGCTGGAGGCAATGAGACAACGGAAGGATCATTATCATCAGCAAGTGGCAACACAAGTTCTCAGAAGATATTTGCCATGGGGGAATTCTCATTGCTCGATCCACAGCTAGTAACAATGGTTAAAGCAGCTGTTGGCTATAATTGGACTATTGCAGCAGTTCATAACCACATGGTACTGGAGAAGCCAAAAATGATGTTTGTGCACTGGTCTGCTCAAGGAG
Organism: Thermoproteota archaeon; assembly: GCA_046724555.1. Taxonomy (GTDB): domain Archaea; phylum Thermoproteota; class Nitrososphaeria; order Nitrososphaerales; family Nitrososphaeraceae; genus JAFAQB01. Next base: position 7,576 of record JBKOWU010000200.1, read on the forward strand.
ATCTAAATACAATAATAAATCAAATAAAGAATGTATTATTAACAGTTAGTAAAGTAAAGACTGGTGGTTGATTGTGCCTCTACACTGTTTGGGAATCAAGCCAGTTGTTGTAGCTGATACATAAGGTATGAAGACTCATCAGTTCTATAATCATACGTTGCTGTTGTCATTGATGGTGGATAAA
>JBKOWU010000037.1:0-11192 GCA_046724555.1 Thermoproteota archaeon
GTCAAAATGAAATATATGGAAATGTGCATAAGACCACATATTTCCTAGCATAACACTAGTATTGGCCGATGACGTTATTTTAATTATTTTAGTAATTTCGCTTCAATTCATACACTAGGCTCATGGAATTAGTGCAAGAGAGATTAGTCTTCTCCAAGACCTTTGCTCGAACATCATTGGATTGTGTCCGTTCATGTTGATTTTTTTGGATGCTCGTCTAGTCAGATAGAATGTAAATGCTGCCAATGTACGCCAGAACCTGTTACATGGATCTGAACTAAATGAATTCAGAGCTAGCTTTGCAGCATAATGAATCACCGGATGATAATTCTCGAATATATATGTAGTCAATGACTTATGCGAGCTAGATAGTACATAATAAGCTAGCTCATATAATTCATTTTCTGTGGCATAATTAGCTTTATCGATTTTGAGCTTGCCCTTATGCATGCTGTTCAAAACCGAGTCCATATTGTTCTCTGATTCCAGTGTATTTATACACCTGCCTATTGTAGAAGCTACGTGTGAATCACTTCCTGCAACTTTATTCATCATATTTTCTTCTGAAAATTTATCTGAAATGATATTTGAGAAAATATCTATATTGTTACTATTAAATGACTCAATTAGATCGCACATTACTGCTTTTTCACGTATTCCGTTTGAGACAGCGAATGGATGGGCTGCACAGGAAAGTCCATTTTGTGCCTTGACTCTATCTAATGTTTCTTCTAAAGTTAGGCCAGGTTTTATCTCTTCTGCTATACCATAGGCAATTACGTGTCCTTTATTATCTATCGTAACTTCTTCTGCAGGGTATATTTTGATAGAGTGATATTTGCTATGATTCTGTTGATAGTCAAGTATTTGACGGTAACCGTCAAGTGTATTATGATTAGTTACAAAAAGAACATCAATTTCCTTCATGAGTGCACAATCTAACTGTTCTTCGAGGGTTACTCCACAGTCAAAGGGAATTCTAGATGATTCATTTTGATAATTTGAATAAATATTGTGACAGTGAAGTTCTGTTTTAAGAATTTGTGCCGTATAAAAGTCAATAAACAATTGTGTCGTCTACTACATATATGTTTCTAAAAATGGGCCTGTTAACATACCGTTGATTCTAGAGTAAACTATAAAACTGTTAACTGTTGCCCGACGAAAGATAAAAGATAATAATCTACCTATATTTCAGTGTCATACTCAGAATGTGATAAATCATCATGTAGTAGTATGATGAGTCTTTATAAATCTCACTCTTATAGCTTGTGAACTGGGATTACGATATAAAATAATTCATAAGGGCATTAATATTATCAAAGTGGCCTAGACAATTGAAAATATCTAGAGTTCATTTATCAAGGATAAACTAGTCGTTGTACTCTTTCTTACTCTAGCATTCATATTATGAATAGAAAAAGTCGCGTCTAACATTTTTTATCAAGCAAATTTATGTAATAGAATTTGATGATAAAAATAAATAAGATAATTGTCTCATAAAAGAACCATCTACTCTTTTTTGACCGAGCTCTATTCTGATTGACTGTTACAGTTATGATCAGACCTTATGCAAAAGTACAATTGGCAGTAATAGCCTAACAATACAGATTATATGTATGCCAAGGAATCAAATATTCATTTCTCACAGTGCCAAGGACAAAGAGATAAGTAGTTTCTTTATCAGAAAATTTGGAAACACTAGTGTAAAACCTGTCCTCATGGAATATGAAAAATGGTCAAGAAATAATAGGCCAAATTGGAGGTGGATAAAAGATGAAATTCAAAAATCGAGCGCTCTATTCCTTGTATTAACAAAGAATCTAGTTAAAAATGAATACACCCAGAATTGGGTAGCTTTTGAAATAGGGGTGGCTGCGACATCTCATCCCGCAATACCGATTTTTGTATTTAGAGAGCATAACATTGATTTTCCAGTGCCCTATTTGAATTATTATTTCGATCAACCTATGTCTAACACAAACCTTGTATCCCAAAGAGATGTCTCATCTACTATCCTCAATGCAATATTCCATAGGTTGAAGGAGAGTATACTAGAGGAGATTATTGAGAACAAAAATCCGGTTATATTGGACCGGAAACTTCTCAAATGTTCGAATTGTCTTTTAGAATTTGCTTACTTTGGGAGAGAGAAAAAACTAATCTGTCCATGTTGTTCCAATATCATTGTAACATGATTATCCGATGGATAACAGAATCATCAAATCTATTAGCATTTTTGTACAAAAGAGTAAGACTTCAACAGTAGTAGATCCAATAATGGATTAGTCACATTATTTTTGTAATTCAATTTCAATTGAATTCGCCTATTAATTGAACACGAATATAACAAAAGAGTGAATGTGATGGTCATTTTGCTCTATTGTAATTGCAAAAATTTCTTTCCAAATCCAGTGATAACATAAAATGATAAGTCCCAATTGCTTTGCCATGATCGCTAGTGATCAATATGTTCATTTCTATGCTAAACTGCAGATAGTATGGATATATACATAAAAATATAGAATCATTAACTAGAAGCGTTATAATAACAATGGCATTCTCAATTATTAAAGGCTAAAATGAGATGATATGTATAACTTCAGAACCAATTGATTTTTGCAGGATATTGGAAGACATAATGGATAGATCATCTGGTGGTACTGCGCTCTTTTTAGGAACAGTCAGAGACCATAATGAGTTAAAGGCAGTTTTAAAGATGCACTATGAGATATACAAAGAGATGGCAGAAAAAAATCTTGCAAAAATCGAATACGAAGTCAAAACCAAGTGGAAAATAAACAAATTTGTGGCAATCCATAGAATAGGCGACTTAAGAGTCGGGGACGTTAGCGTTGCTGTAGCCGCATCAGCTGAACATAGAAAGCAGGCCTTCCAAGCTTGTATATATGGCATTGATCAGATAAAAACTAAAGTACCTATATGGAAGAAAGAGATATACAACAATGCTGCACGCTGGGTTGATGGTAATCTATTGAACAAAAAGTGATTTCTATGAAAGAAGGTATGTATGATGGAATGTATGATATTAGCAATAAACCAGAATCATTTCGAACAGCCATCGCACAAGCCATTGTAAAGATGAAATCCGATACCATTACTCTAATCCGTGACGGGAAGTCTCCCAAAGGCAATATTTTCGAAGCGGTGAGGTTTTCTGCAACTATGGGAGCAAAACGAACTTGGGAATTAATACCGTACTGTCATCCATTACCTATTGATAGTGTCAAAGTAGGTGTCTCACTAAAGCAGCATTATGTAGAAGTAATTGTGGAGGTCAAAAATGTAGCCAAGACAGGTGTAGAAATGGAAGCATTAACTGCGGCATCCATAGGAGCGCTCACAATTTATGATATGTTAAAACCTGTCGATGAAATGTTATCTATAGAGTCAGTCAAACTCCTAAAGAAAAGTGGTGGCCTCAGGACATTCTATGAATCATCCGATGTATCGCTTAAGGCTGCCGTCTTGGTTACCAGTGATTCACGAGGCGAAAAAGAAGACAGATCGGGTAAAATAGTTAAGGACAGGTTAACCAGTAATGATTTTAGTATAATAGAATACCAAGTTATACCTAACAAGTCCGATCTCATAGAATCTGAACTTAAAAGATTTTGTGATGAATTGAAGCTTGATATTGTTATAACCTGTGGGGGGACTGGGGTTGGCCCCAGCGATGTAACACCAGAAGCAACCAAGAACATTATAGAAAAGGAGTTATGTGGTATTTCTGAAACTCTTAGGATTTTTGGACAGCGACGAACACCATTTTCTATGCTTTCCAGAGGGGTGGCAGGAATCAGAGCAACTACTGTAATAATAAATCTTCCAGGTAGCATCAGGGCCGTCTCAGAATCATTAGACTCGCTATTTCCGGGAATAATGCATATATTCAAGATGTTAAAAGGACGTAAACATTAATTTGAGCCCGTACGAGTATATCTCTTTTACCCTAGTTCATATAATTTGACACAGCCTCAATAGCGGAGATAGAATAAGTCTACTTGTCAATGCCTATTTTAATGTGCAATCATATAAATAATATGCAACAACCTAATTCAGATTAACTCTCCATTGATTTCAGAGAATCCTCTAAGAAGATTAATTGCAACGGTTTGGCCTGCCATCATTTTCCTCACTTTTCCTGGAACAAGCATATAACCATTAGCCTTTGAAAGAAGTGACATACTTTCAGTTTCACCTGCTAATGGTTCTGCTTTGAAAGTATTTTTATAATAAGACAGTTTTACGTACACTACCTTTAAGAAATCTGGGAATCTCTTTCTAGCCTGCCAGCTTTTAGTTAATGTTGCATAAAATGTCCAACTAGTTTTTTTTCCCGGTCTACCAGAAAGATGTCTAATCATTGGATATGCGAATACTATGAAAACATTTAGTGCTGCCTGAATTGGTCCCGGCAAACAAACTATCGGTTTACGTTTCAATAAAGCCAATCCAGCTACCCTGCCTCGATCTAACTTTATCCCATGTGCTAGCATTCCAGGTTTACCAATCGAGTCGATAGCACTTTGTACAAAATCATGCTTACCAATGGATGTACCGCCAGTTGTTAGTATTAAATCACAAGTGTCCAAAGCATTGTACAGTTTCTGACGAATTGCATTGATATCATCTGATGTAATGCCGAAATCTATTGGTAGTCCGCCACCTTCTTGTATTAGCCTAGCTATGATTCCACTATTTGTATTAAATTTCTTGCCAAGAGCAATGTGATCGAGCTCATCGGAAAGTTCAGAGCCGGTAGGTATTAATCCAACTCTCGGTTTTTTAAATAATACGACCTTTTTTATCCTCAAACTGGCTAGTAGGCCTATATCCTGAGCTCTTAATAATTGGCCTTTTGAAAAAATTAGCTGCTTGGCTTTAATGTCTATTCCAGTAGGATATACAAATGCACCTTTTGGAGACGGAGAATGAACCTTTATCTCATTATCGATTATAGTTGCCTCCTCAAATGGTATAATAGTATTGGCACCCTTTGGCAAATATCCACCAGTAGAGATCTCAAAAGCTTCACCACTTCTCAATATATGATAAGGCCATGAAGCTAAGAAAGATATATTATGATTCGGATGATGAAAGTCAGATTTTTCTGAAGAGTTTGTAAGTAGCCACGGTCTGATCTTTAGAAATACTGGCTTGATACGCGATGCACGCGAGATTTCTTTTGCCTTTACAGCAAATCCATCCATATGCGAAGTATCATAAGCTGGAATATTTGATTTAGATATTATGTTCTCTGCGAGTACTCTTCTATAAGCGCCTACGGTAGAAACTATTTCTGATTTAGGCGTCAACCTAATGTGTTGTTCTATTTTTTCAAAAGCACTGTCAACAGAGGTATACTGATAAGCTGTCAATCTTGAATGCATTTTAATTCACCTACTGCCTATATGTATCTGCATGCTAATAATCATAATAATAAAAAAATCCTAAAGGTAATAGTATTGTCCACGGAACTACTAAGTTAGTATAAAAATATTGTTAGATAGACTGCTCTGCTGTCATATCTTAACAACCTTTGCAAGTATACCAATTAATGAGTAAGCCAATTATATAGAACAGCCCTTTTTACCCCCCGCTTACCGGTGGCAGGATTGCTACTACATCTGCGCTACTTATTGGTGTTATCTCATCTACAACCTCACAATTAATCGCTACAACAAACTGAATTTGCGAGGATAGAACCGGGTATAAGCCGAGAATTTTTTTTCTAAGGCTACCGACTGTCATCTGGTTTTTTTCCAATTCTAACGTAATCTTGTCTTTACCGATCAGCTCTCTACAAGAAGCAAATAATTTTACGTCAACTAACATCGGGTGACTATACTGTTCCGACTGCTGCTCCTTTTCAGTTCTAGACATTCTTTTATCCGCCTATCCTGTTCATAAGATTTAGAGTCGGTCTCAATGCTTTAGTTCGTATGACGGTTATTATGCCTTCTGGTTTTTTTTGTATACTTTCTAAGATATACCTTCGTATATCGCTGTCAGTTTTTCCATCTCGTAATAGATCTCTCAAATTGTAACCCAAACTCTCGAATAAGCAGGTAAGTAATCTTCCATCAGAAGTAATTCTTATCCTGTCACAGTATTTGCAGAAGGGCTCAGTAATGGAAGGGATAAAACCGACGGTCCCTTTACCATCTGCAAACGAATAAAGCGTTGCAGGTTCTGAAATATTGTTATGCAAAGGGACGAGATTATTTATGTTAGTATTTATCATACCAATCATCTCTTTCTTACTAACAACAAGCTCCGGCTTCCAAATACCTGTACCATCAAGAGGCATGAACTCTATAAATCTTACAGTGTGTCCTGTATCTCTAGCAAATTTAGCAAAATCTATAACTTCATCCTGATTCCAGCCTCTAATAACTACTGTATTGATCTTCAGTTTAAGGCCCGCAAGCTCAACTGCCTTTATTGAGGCTAAAACTCTCTCAAGCCCGTCTATGCCGCACATGGATTTGAACCTATCGCGTCTAAAAGTATCTAAACTGATATTGACCCCAGCCAAGCCTGCTCTTTTTAGCTCTGTTGCATTTTCTTGCAATAATAACCCATTTGTTGTCATACTAATGGATTTGACTCCATTAATTTTTGAGATGGATTCAATTAAATTTGTTATATGCGGTCTGACAGTAGGTTCACCTCCTGTGACTCTAATCTTGTCTATGCCTAGACTAACGAAGATTGCAGTAAGCCTGGTGATCTCTTCATAGCTTAAAATGCTGTCTTTTTCAACCCATTTGAGGTTATCTGATGGCATGCAATACACACAACGCAAATTACATCTGTCTGTAACGGAGATCCTCAATTTTTGTGCAACTCTGCCAAACCCATCCCTTAGCTGTACATGATGAGATCGCTCTAGTTGCGGATCTAAATCATTATTCCTTTCAATTTCTTGCTCTTTCTGTAAATAATCTGCTTGTTTCAATAGTAGTTCTTCCCTTTATCAATTGTTAAATCCGAGTGATTATACTCATTAAGCATAATAGGTCTTATTAAATTGACAGATCCGCCTGTAGGTAGTATGAATATTCCACTAGTTAATGCTCCATTAAAAGTGATCCTATTTGGAATAGTTAAGTTAAGCGGCACTGTCATAGATAAAATTATCTATGTATGTATCGCAGATTTTAATCTATTTGCATTAAATTTTGTGCTTGTCTCCCATTCCCTTGCGTATTGGCATCTAATAAGTGAAACATGTTTTAACGTGATAATCCAAAACTCCTCGACCGTTATTTCAGTGGAATTTATCTTATACGAAAACCTGTTTTAATGCTGACTTGACTTTTATCGTAAACCATTTAGAAAATAACTTGTATGCTAGGAGACCTAGTTGTTGCTATCGCCCATCCTAGTTTGTCCTACGTTCAAGCCTCATGCGCATGCCGTATTTGGGCCTTAATGTGATAAGTGGCCTTATTTCAACTTTATGGCTTGCATCATGATGCATCTTCCACTGTCGGCATATAGTCGCTATGATTAGTATCCCTTCTATCCACGCAAAAGGTTCACCAACACATCCTCTGATACCTCCGCCAAATGGAAAGTAGCTAAATCTAGGAAGATTAAGTTTTGTCTCTCTTGTCCAACGATCCGGATAAAAAACATCTGGGTCAGAGAAAAAACGCGGACTATGATGCATGACATATTGACTCATCAAAATAATAGACCCAGCAGGTATTACATATTTCCCAATTTTGTAATCGTATACGGCCTGACGACCTATGGTCCAGGCTGGTGGGTATATGCGCATAGATTCTCTAAATATCTTTTCTGTGTATTCCAACTTTGCTATGTCTTCAATTGTTGGGATTCTTCTTTTGGCGTTACCACCGCTAATATCTACACCATTATTGCCAAGGATATCGCACAACTCTTCATAAAGTCTAGCTTCTACATTTGGATATTCTGATAATAGATAGAATGTCCATGTAAGCGCATTAGCAGTTGTCTCATGACCTGCTAAAAATATCGTCATTACTTCATCTCTCAATTGTGAATCAGTCATTCGTCCAATTCCAACATCTGTATCCTGGGCTTGCAACAAGGTATATAACAGGTCTGAAGTAACTGCATTTTTGCTTTCATTTTGTCTATGTTCTTTAATCATAGCGTATACTATGGAATCTAGCTTGTCTTTTGCACGATGAAAACCCTTGTTGATAGGTAGTATGGGTATTTTTTCGACGAGTTGACCAAATGGCATCAATAGGCGATTGAAGTATTCAGCACACGTTAAAAGCGCGTCTCCAACTTCATCAGCTTGTTGTTTAAGATTTGACCCTAATACAGCCTTGCTAATAATTGCCGATGTTAAATTTATCATTTCCTTGTGTATATCTAAGGTTGTTCCATCTTCCCATTGTTGACACCTATTTACGGTATAACTTGTCATTATATCTCCATATTTCGCGATAAGGTTTGGATGAAATGCAGGTTGTATTATTCGCCTTTGGCTGTCATGATATTCTCCCTCGCTGGTTACTAGGCCTTCTCCTAACAGACGCTTAGATACTTGCAAACCTTTACTTTTTATAAAATTCTTGTAGTTTCTGACTAAAACGTCCTCTATGTATTGAGGGTTATTAAGCAAATAAACATGCTGCCTCCCGAATTTAAAATGTGCAATATCTCCGTATGTATATGCAATCTCCATCAATGTCTTGATAGGATTCTTTATAAATTGCCGCAATAGTTTGTTAGGCAAGATAGAATGAGGACCTGGTGGATATTCAATCTTAGTATTTACCATTATCATTTGAGTGCTCTGCTAAAATATATAAAGAAAAATTATCAGTTTAAAAGCATAGTCTAATTAAAAGAACAAATTCTAATCCTAGCGAAACTCTTTATACTTTATACATTTTGTAATAAAATCAATTGGCACAGCAACACTTGACAAGGCATTGATTTAGTATCCATTTGTAGTATATTAGCCATTCTTTGGTTACATTATTAAGAATTAAATCCTCTATTCATCCTTGAACCAGTTGTAAAGTATGCAGACCTACTTACCTTCCAATGCCTCGATATATATGATAAGTTTATCTGAAACAGTAGAGTATTAAGATCATGGCAGATCAACTGTTCATGTATGCTATAGTCACTGGTGTCTTTGCAGCATTTGCCGCAGTTTTGTTTACAGCGAGAGCAAAAAGACATCACGAACGCTTGGAATCAAGAGATCAAAAATCATCCCCTATCTAAAATATGACTTTAGATAGAGTAAAAGTGTGTGTATACACTGTCACTACGTAGAAAGCTAAGCAAAGTCACGTAATTAGAACTAATAAGGACCAAATATGTAATTTGCCAGTGATTCTCATTAATAATTGTGTGCCTAGACAGAGTACTATGCACTAAAGGAGATCTTCGGATACAAATGAACAGTCTGAGAGAAGTATTCCTACGCCTGAATTTCAATCAATAGCCTATAGGATATACCGAATTGGCTAATTCATGCTATTATGCGCTTCTTAGAGTAAAAATAATCATACATAGCGTTGATAAATCAAAAAAGTGATTACAAGATAATAATACTCAGCCATACAAAGTATTACTAACTTATGCAAAAGTAGCTCAATAAGAGATTCAAAAGTCTCTTTTTGTCTGACAAGAAATCATGTATTTTATTCTCGATGCTCTTTATGACATTTACATATTCTTCATTATTGTTTTTATAATTATACACAAATGCCTCTACTTTTGCTCTTTGCTGCTGTAAACCTTGTAGTAGTGCGGCCTCTCTTACATATTCTGATTTAATAGCATCTAATTCTTTTCTCCTGTCTGTTATCTTGCCATCTAGCATCTGAATTTCTCTATCTTTAGTTGTGGCAATGGAATCTAAGAGATTATTTTGATTTTGTAACTCTTCACATCTAATTTGTACTGATGGTAAATAATTATTAGCAATCCTAAGTAAGTTAATTACCTGTGGTACACCCATTTTTGCAGTCTTAGCTTCTTTACATAGTTTTACAAAATATGGTGTATCACCTTGCAATTCCAGATATATCTTAGTAATATCCCCAAGCCCAACTAGCTTTAAATATTCTCCATAATATGCGGTTGCCTGGGACTGTCCCAAGTTTAAGTCAATGGTAACCTCTAATAGTGTCTTGCCTTTAGAGAATAAAATAAAGGTCTAAAATAAGCTCTTCTCTTTCCTTTCTTGTCAATACTCCATTTGAGTCTATTTCTGGTGTCATATATTTCTGCAAGTATTTATAAAAAATGAGTATAAAATAAAAACAAGCCATTGTTACCATTCTGTATCTCATATTACCATCCAGTTATCATTAAGTTATCATTTTCATTAGCTTGTTATCCATCCATAATCAGGCGTTATCTTGTATCACCGTCTATCACCGTTTATTATCATGCAATTTTAGCTGAACTCAAATCTCATTAAGATAAATCTATAGTACATCGTGCTTGACTATTAGTTTCGTGAACAAAAAAGGATCGATAGCTCTTCTCATCAAGATAGACCTAAATGGGCAGTACTACTCTGCTCGTTAGTGTTTTACCTATAGTAATACCAACAATCTTGAGGTTCTTTAGGTAATTTAGTCTGGTAGTAGTTTGTTAAGAGGCTAAACAGATATCGCCTGAACAACCTTATCGCCTGAAGCCAGATAACGACGATTGTACTATAAAACTTATTTATAACAGTCATTGAATAGCTCTAATGCAAAATAAAAGCAACGAAACTAGATTACTGATATTTGGATTTCTAGCTGCTATTTACAATTATCCTATCACTATTATTACTGTTAGCCTTAATTGATAATGCAATATCAATATCAGAAACATTTCCTCGAATTTCCTAAATTAGCACTATAATGTAGACGAGATAATACAAGAGCTAATGAAATTTTATCTAAATTGAGCCCTCGATTATTTACTTGATTGAATACACTTTAATCTACATTTATAGAGCAATTCATCAACATCTGAGAAATTGTGTGGAATGTGGACTACTATTAGCTTCTTCTATACCATTGATATCACATTGAGAAATGTCAGTACTACCAGTAAGAACTGGTGACATGAGATCTCCAATAAAGTTAGTATGCCCAATTCCATATGCATGGCCAATTTCATGTTTTGCTACTGATTCTAATTGA
>JBKOWU010000341.1:0-5467 GCA_046724555.1 Thermoproteota archaeon
AATGGTCAAAAGGGCTGCGCTTAATGATGCTATTAGCACCATTGCAATCATGATGACCACAATCGTGGTTGGTTTATTTTTCATAATATATTGTTTTGAAGGATGTATAAATGCATTATAGTATAAGAATACAACATAAGAGCTAGATTGGCTAGGTAATTATTATTCCAGACCTATTTTGTAAGTCAACGAGCTGGTTGCTCTTCTTATTCTGCCATAACAAAAGATAAGGGAATTGAATCTAGTTATTGAATATGTATTGAACTTGGCAGGAAGATTAGGAGCTTAGAATCACTAAGGCCCTAAGCTTTAGCAGTGACTCCATTCCGTCAATTCCAAACAGCGCTACTGTCGTTTCTTTTAGATCCATTTTATGTATCCTCTCTAGTACACCACCGAATATGGGGTTTTTTGCCCTCAGCTCATTAATTTTTTCTTCGACCATTCGATCAGTCACCTCATCTTGCCCCATCAAACTTAACTTCATAGCATGGGTTCTTAGCAACCATCTTATGGGATCAACAAATAACATGACGCTAACGACTTCCTTTAGATCCATGACAGGAATCCTTTCCAGGATAGCAGTAAATATGGGATACTTTGCCCTCAGCTCATTAGTCTTTTCCTTAACACTCTTGTCACTAACATCTTTCTCTGAAATACTACTCATCAGTTAAAGACTCCTATTGCACTAGTTAAATTTTACGAGAACAGTCGATAACCCTTTAATTTGCTTGTTTATTGCTAACAATGCCTTATATAACAAATAATGGCTCACACATCTTAGGGGGAGTAATAATAATAATAATAACGCCATACTAATGGTTTCAATTTCAGTCATTGGTTTAAGCCTATTTCATTGTCTATGTTAGCTACAATGGCAACTGCCGAGTCTTCTTCTAATTCTACGCCCGGTAGTAGCAACAGCACAGGTAATGATACCACTATCAAACAAATGGGAATCTGTCAGGCGGGCGTCAAGAGTCCTTGTAATGGTAACTCTGTCCAGTAAACGGATTGCTGTTTAACAAAATGTTATCTGAATACAAAAAATCAGGAACTCACATCTACTACTGATTAACGCAACTAAGACACCATTGCTGATCAACTGGCAAAGGTTCTTTTATAGGTTCAGTGCCTCTACTGCTCATGTACTATGGAGCTGTAGCTGATGCTGAAGCAGAAGCACGTGATTTCTAGGTTTTTACCAATATATTATGGTCTAAGTCGAACTTATAATTCCATTTACTATTCTCTTCAAGCTTGGGAGCACGATCATTTCCATATTTTCTTTCCTTAGGCATTCCACGCGTAAGTTTTTTCCAAGGAATATCGATATCCATCTGTTCGCAGAACAGTTTGATAGGCTTAATGTTATTCCTGAGAGTCGAAGGCTTAATTTCCTTTGACTCGACTCTATTTCTAAGCAATTGGAGATAATTGAATATGGAGTTAAGAAGCCATTTGTAGTCATTATTTGCTAATTCTGCTAACTTATTACAGCGCTCCTCAAATGAGGTTCCTTTTTCTGTTACAACCTGAGCAAAATCAAGAAAATATCCAAATCTCTGGAAGTATTTTTGCTTTGTCTGAGGAGATCTTATGGCAAGTACAAACAACGAATACGCAGTTGATTCCAAAGCAGGGTAATTGCTATAATCATGTTTTTGCGGTAGTCCTTTTACATCTACATCTTCTTGTATTACCGATACCATCTTGTTTATGATACACCTTTTGATATGTAAGAACCCAATTTAAGGACTGATATCAGTATGGGCCCAAGGGGGTTTGGCAAGACTTTAAAGTGTATTAAAAGAAAATGATGGAGTCTGGGATTCTAGGCATCTTTTAGTCAACCGAAATGGAAAGACCAGTTTGCTTTGAAAGCGTGTCTATAACTTGATTATAATCTCTAGCAGAATTAATTCTCTTAATAAAGACAGAGTCCGTATCTGCATATACTAGCTCATAGCCTAACCCTTGTACAATATCTTTTGTTTTTATCAGTACTTCCCTGGATAGCCTGTTAATTTCCTCAAAGGCAAGTACGTTTCCGTATTTGTTCCAAAGAGAGCCAGTCGAACCGTAAAGACAAACAAGTATATTTTTTAGTGAATTAACTCGCTGCTCACACCATACATATTCTGGACTATCTTTTAGAAGTTCCTTCAATAATCTTTTGAAATTAAGTCGTCTTTTAAGGAATCGTTCAACTACGCTAGGAAGTAATCCTTTCCCAGTTTCCCCTCTACCAACCGTTTCATAACTCAAATTATGATTCACAATTAAATTTGCATATTCGTTATCATAATCAAGTGCTATAACGTCCTCATGCAACCCAATTTGTGGAGATATTACCATACCTCCCTTATCTCCCGAAACTATTTGCTCTACAGTTCTGATGTGCTCATGATTGTGAAGATTAGCAAGCTAAGTAACCCATTGGATGGAGAGGACGATGTAGCCAGACTGAACTTTGAACTGTGGTAAATCAAAAATATCAGAAGTAGTAGAGTGTTTTATCTATATCATAGCAACCTGGCGACATTTTGAGAATTCGGGGGAGCGTTACATATGTTTGATTCTGCCGCTATAGTAGTGCATTTAGAACATGCATTGTACTGGAACGACGTCCTGGACACATAAGAATAGTTGTACAATAGATTTTTGGTATTACTTTAGATAATAAAATACTGAAACTTGGTTAAGCAATGGATTAATTTATTAAGTTTTTCCATTCAAGGTAATGACAAGATATATAAGTACAACTATCACAAAATGGCAAACAACCCTTTCAATACTAGCTCTTGCCTCAATGCTGGTCACAACAGGACTAATCATAGGAACATCAAACGCATTTGCTGCTAGTGGAGACAATAGCAACAACGACTTTAACATAAAGGATTTTAAAATAACAACATTTGGAATTCAAAATCACAATCCTTTCTTAAAAGTAGAGGGAACTGCAGGAGGAACTCAACCTTCAAGCCACAATACGATATACGGATATGTGTTTAAAACAGACAAAGGCATATTTGCTGTAGTTTCTCACTTTGGTAAAGATAGTAGTGAGCAGTCAGGCCCTAACGATTTAGACTACCATGCACATAAAATTACTCTAGATAAGAACAATTGTGTTTCTTCTCTCAAAGAAACTGGAACAGCAGACCTAACTGGAAATACAGTCAAAGTACTTGATACCGGAGCAAACAAAGTAAATAGTGTTTTGACAGCAAAACTAACTGTGAATAACAATCACGATATCTGTGTAGATAAAGTGTTTGATTCACGGAGCTAATCTGAAATAAGAAACCCTCTTATTTTTATTTTGAAGAGATAGATCAGTTAACAGAATACTAATACAAAAAAAGAATTGTCTAGGTGTGTTATGACACTATTGTGATGTTGTTTGCGATGTTGACCCTGAAGTCAGTTCCTTAGCTGTTGCATCTACAGTATATGTTACTGTGAATTTGTCTCCACTTAATGTGTGAAAAGCAACTGCATTACCTACAAATGCCATACTACCTGACGCTACAGGTGTTCCACTGTTTGTCTTTACCAATGATATTGCAACTGCTCCATTACCAAACGGTGCTGTTAGTGGCTGTCCATGAGCAGAATCTGCTGCTACGCTTGAATTATATCCATGCAACACTACGACTTCTACTGGTTTGCTTGCAGTCCATGTCACAGTACCTGACCATACTTTACCATCGTCTCGGGGTGGAAGAGCCATTACTAATTGGTGAGCGGAATGACCTGGCAGAGGGTCTGTACTTGATACACCTGTTTTTTGGATAGTAACAGTATCACCCATTGTTGTTGACTGATCTTGTTGTGCATTTGCATTTATTATAGAAGGATTGACAACTCCTCCTAATCCCAAGAACGCTGCTACAGCTATTATCGAGCTGATCGATGCAATGCTTATTTGTGAATTCATCGCTACCTAAAATAATACAGGTACTATTTAAGCTATAGATATCACGCTTTATTGTAGCATCGCAGGAGCTAATTTTCAGTCTTCTATAGCGGTGTCTCTGCAAAGGATTTGAGGGGCTTGTCAAAGTGTGAATCTAACGCAGCAGCTGATGGAGATCTTACTTCAGCCGAAGCAGCTGACTGTTATCGTCAAGTATTTTAAGACACCATCAATATTTTTTTCTGTCATCTATAATTATAGACTGACTATCTGAAAAATCATTTGTGCATAAAAGAGAAGTATACAAATAAGAATACTAGTCACCATTGCGGTCTATGGCCTTCCCCCGACAAATTAGGAATTTATCTCAATTTTGTTGATGTTGATAGATCCTAGCAGTTAGGTCAAGCAAAGATCTGGGACATCATTGAATATATTTAATCTCAACTTGTATTTACGAACGTTTGCAAGGTTGTACCTCAGATAAACATAATAATAAATTTATATCCATGTTATTATTATTCTACTATAACAATGAACTATGCGATAGTAGCTATGGCATTGTTGATAGTGGCATCAGGAGCAGCGCTTATCTCATCCAATTCGCTATTCACAAAGGTGAAAGAAAGAAGGAAACATTTTGAGAAGTTGAAATAATAGTAGTTGCTGATTACTGCTAAATAAATCACAAAAAGAAAAGGAGAATGGAAACTATTCTATTTTATTTGCTACCAAATAGCTTTCCTATTATAGGAACTTTAGCTAATGGATTGGTCGATTATATAATATTCTCTGAATAGCTGTCAAGCTCTCCGGCTAGTTTTACCACATTTTTCACAATACCGTAAACCGCAAGTCGAACAAATAATCGATGTTTTTTCCCCGACAAAATCGTGTTCATGTATCCTGGCGAGGTTTCTGAATTGGCTGGTGTTTTGTAGCAGATTTCCCAAAACTACGCCCCCAACGTATAACAGAACAATAAACTATAAAAAAATATACTACTAGAATCCCTATGTGTTGTATCAACGAAATAGTGTCAGATTACTAGGCATCTATGGAATATATAGTACGCTTGTACAATTCCATTCCATTCCATTTTCCATTTGATTTTACTGGTGCAAAGGATTACGCTAAGAGTGGCGCAAGCTGATCTTAAAATCCATCTATTTGTTTTATTAAAGGTTGAGAGCCATTATCTATCCATCTATCTATTTTACATGGTGCACTCATTATTTATCGAATTTACGATAAAGTGCTATTATGTTGTTACACATCCTACATTTGTATTCTCCCTTTTCAATAATGATAATACCTTGTCCTACTTCTTCATTGGGATTTTCATAGGTAATTGATGGAGAACCAGGATATTCTTTAGCGCATTTATTGCAGTAATATTTCGTAAATCTATCTTCATTTAATCTTCCCAAATTACTTAAATATTTGCGGTACTCCGAGACTAGCTTTAATTTCTTCTTGCTCTGTTAGTTTGGCAAAAGCGTAACCACCAGATCCCAACAATTTCTTTTCCTCTAAATCTTC
>JBKOWU010000052.1:0-7792 GCA_046724555.1 Thermoproteota archaeon
AGCATTGGAAGATGCTGGCTATGAATGCATCTCATACACAGATCCTATCAAAGCTCTTCAAGAATTCAGATCTAACTATTATAATTTGATTTTGCTTGATATCAAAATGCCTGCACTGAACGGATTTGAGCTTTGCAAAAAGATAAGACAGGTTGATAAAACTCTACATATCATCTTTATAACAGCATCTGAGGAGTACTACGAGCGGTTCAGAACTCAACACTATCCAGAACTAGGCAAGATTAACTATATTCAAAAGCCAATTGGTAATGATGAGCTAGTGCAAATAGTAAATACGATTATAGGCAATTCAATAACCGTTGACTAACTAGGCTTCTCAAGACGTAATAATCATCATCATATGATGTATTGTTATTACCATTTTTCTTCTTGTTGCTCTTGAATTGATGATGACGCTGCTGCCCTATCACACGTTAGTAAGATATAGTATAAATGAATCCTCTGAGTTTTTTTCTTAACGTTGCCATATTCTTTTCCCTCTTACCATGTTTTATGACATGGTGTTCTGCAGCACTTATTACAACATCTTCTTCAGTCTCCCCTGACACGATATAGTCACAATTATCATAACACCAAACTTCACGGCATGACAATAATTTTTTCATGTTTTCTTATGTATATATGATAGCGACTATTATGTGCTAATATAGCTTCGTTATGATTTATACAAACAGTTTATGACTGATTGCTAGGTTAATATCACATCAGGTCGATGATGCTATTAGGTTTGTGTCTCAGTAATCTAAAGAGAAATTGAAACCATCATCAGCTAATGATGACAGTGAACACGACAAAGAAGAGTTGGGTAGATGGAATAGTATAGATATTGCATGCTGAAGAGTACCACAGACCTGACTATAATGAAATGCTGTCTTTGGTTTATGGACTAATCTCAAAATATCAGGTGGACAAAATATACATTGATGGTGCTAATCCCTCGTTTATCAAATCGCTAAAGATATGGACTGGAGAAGAAGCAGATTATGATAAAGTTATTGCAAGATACAAATTAGAGGGATTAGGCGATAACTGGGTAAATATATGAAAATAGTCCCTGTTAATCAACAAAGAGCACAAAGCAATGTTAGGACATTGCAAAATGGTACTGGAACAGGATCATGGAAATGAAAAATTGCTATCAATCCTAACAAGTTTGATAAGCTAATTACTTCGCTTAGAACTGCAGTAGATAATGATTACCAGGACTATGGAAAAGGCCTACTACATTCAGCCCATCAAAGTTAATCTTGTCGTTATAACTACCTTTTTGAATATGTTTAATTTGGATAGCATGGTAGATAGAAAGGTTGATCTGCCTGTTCCATTAGCGCAAAATAAATCATATTATCACTACATCAACCATTCGTTTAATCTACTTCTTTCAAAATCAAGTTTCTTTTGATAGAACTCGTCTGACGGTGGATCAAGCCTAGTAGTAGGACCTGCTTCATTATAGAAATCAGTATCAATGTATCCAGCTTTTTTATTTCCTATCTCCATAAAACAAAACCCTTTTCCATCGAACTTAGTGCTTTCTTTATCACCATTGCTATTTTTGATTTCATAAATGATTTGCTGGCTTACTGCTTTTGCTTCGCCCTCTGCAAATATACCAGCTTTGGGGATGGTTGTGGCCTTGTCAAGTCTAATCTCTGTTACGTCACCTATTGCAAAGATATTCTTGTATTTAGTTCTAAGGGTGAATCTGTCAACATTGATCCAACGTTGACCTTCATATTCTAATAATAGATCAGAATTCTTGATAACTTGAGGAACTTGATGAGGAGGAACTAATATTAGGAGATCATAGCTTGTCTTATTTCCATTTTCAAACTCTATTGTTTTTTCATCTAATACTTTTGTGAGTTTATGCATTGGATAGAACTTGATATGGTTGTTATTAAGTAACTTGACAACGTCTTGACTTACTTTTGCTCCAGCTGCAGGTAATGAAATCGGTGTTGGCACGTACATGTTCAAATCAATGGAATCTCTTGTTCCATTTTTGATTAATATATTGTCGATCAATAACGAGATCTCATAAGGTGCTGGTGGGCACTTATAAGGAATATCTGCTATACACACTACTATGCGGCCACTTTTTAGAGAGAGTATTTTTTCCCGTAGTCGTGGGACTTGCTTAGCGTCATATATATTAAAACAACTTTCATCATTATTTTCAAAGCCACTGATTCGTTCTGGGGAAAGTTCTGCACCTAATGCTATGATCAAATAGTCATATTCTAATTTATTATGGTTAGTTTTGGTAGTAATACTATTTTTTGAAGGATCTATACCTGTTATTTCATCATTCAAAAACTTGATTCCTTTGGCCTCAAGTTTATTCAAGGCAACTTGGGAATCCTCAAACCTTCTACTTCCACTAAGTATCCATAAATTTACAAGCCCCATCATAAAACGCTGGTTTTTATCAACTACAGTAATTTGACATTCTTCCTGTGGGAGGTTCTTTCGTATTAAATTCGCTGATGTCAGCCCTCCGAAGCCTCCACCCAAGATTAAGACTTGCTTTGGTATCGCCATGAAGTATAGAAAGATTATTGGTTTTTAAACACTGTCTAATTAAAAATTAATTATAACTGGTCTGAAGATACTACTGTTTAATTGAGTTCTAGTTCTATATTCTATAATCTATTATTATCGAAGTAGCAAAACAGGTTGTGCGTTTACCTTAATACGAAACAGGGTATACGGCTTGCGGCGTAGGTCACGTCCTTCTTTATTGAACCTAGCCTGGCGATGTAACTGGTTGGCAGTGACATAAAGATAACTATTAGTAGCAAGTGAGAGTGTGTCAGGCCATAAGAGTCGAGGGTCATGCGTCACAGTCTCCCATTTGCCATCTGAGTCTCTTCGTAGGATGGCGTTATGCTCATAATTAGTAGAATAGATATAACCGGCTGCATCAGATTCAAGGCCATCTGATGCTCCTCCCCTATCACCTTCATCAATGACAGTGGCACTCACTTTTTGCTCATCGAGTGACTGGTCAGCAAGTGCATCTGTAGATACACTATAGAGCTTGCGGCTGCCAAGTGGACAGTAGTATAGACGATCTCCGTCTGAGCTAATTGCTATGCCGTCTGAACCCATACCCGCACCTTGTTTTACCGATCCGTCTGGTTGGTGTTCTAAGAATGGTCTACCTTCTACAATTGGAAGAAAGGTTTTTAATTGCTCTGGCTTAGTCGAGGGATGGTCATGAAGTCTACGCCAGCTAGCTCCGGAATCTAAATCCACAACAATGATTCCGTTAGGTCCATTTTGTGAAGAATCAGTAATAAAGGCCATGCCTTGGCTACGGCGGCGTAGATCAAAGCGAACATCATTAAGATAAGTGGTAGACAGAGCTACTTCTTGTGGAAAGAGAATCTTTTTGATGACCTTATTTATAGTTAGGTCCACACAGACAAGCTTGGGTCCTCCATACTTGGTTGGCTGAAACATAAGGCTACCCGTATCTAGAATCCACAGTCGGTCAGCAGGGTCTACTACTACTGATTGCACAGACACAAGTGCCGCTGCTGGATCAGATGAGTTAGTTTGATTAGTAGCTTCATCTGGATAGGCAACCACCTCTCCTCCATCACGGACTTCTGAAACTGTAAATGCGACTTCGTCACCCCATTTTGGAAAGTTTACAAAGATACGTCCTTGGTGTGATACAGTTACACCAGTTGGCATAGCACCGTTAAAGTAAGCGACCGGTTCTAACTCTCCTAACGGCTCATCTGTTGGTAAGTCCTTCTGCTCCTGACTTTGAGTATTAGTCATTGCCGACACACATCCTCTCTCTAACTTTTTTCATGGCTTGCTTAAAGACAACTTTAGTTACATCTTCTTTCTTATCGAATATTTTCATATCCTTTAGGCGCTTCATCAAGTTTCATAAGACGCAAGTCGGAGTCACATATGGCAGTAGATGTAACACGCAATATTGCATCTTGGCGATGCTGTATACTAGGACGGGGTTTATCGTCTATTTGGACATTTCTTGGACCATGATAGACTAATGCTTTCATAATTGGCCATTTATGATTTACATAAAATATATGAGTTGTATGTAACGATAGTTATACAAATGACATTCTCAAGTGATAATGATACTCTCTGAGAGTTATGGTAATGTAGTGTGGAGTAATGTATGTAGGTATGTTCAGCAGCATATGACTAACTTACATCGTTTAATTAAACTAACACATGAATTTAATTTTTAGATCATTTACATTAATATGTTAACTTGAATTAACAGCGATATTGTCGAGCCAAAATGAAAACCCTGATGACCACGATAATAATGCTAGTAACGAGGCAAAAGAGCGCTCTAAAATAACAGAGGTTGTAGAGGAATTACAAAAAGAACAGCGTGACTCAGAACAGCTTGATGTAAATCCAGATCAAGTATTAGAAGAAAAAGAAAAGAGACAGCCACAATCAGTAGAAGAAGAATAATAATAATAAAAAAATTACTACATCAGGAATTTGATTGGCATCATTTTTCATGACATATATATAATATAACAGAAAATGCCTAAACCTACCCAATCTATGTTATAAACCTTATATCGCCCCCGTTGATTCTATAATGTGTATATGAGTACAACTGTAGCCACGGATATTAGTAAGACTGCTGATACAAATGATATGGTAAGAAAATCATCTTCACCGTCGTGGAAACTTGAGGGAGATTATTTTGAAGGATGCAAGTTATAGGTATGTACCATTTTCGGTAGTGCCTGGTGCTGATATGACTGTTGCACGTTCAAGCAAATACAATTATAATGACCATGGAATGGAATGGAATAACTCTGGTAAAAATGGCTTCTATTGTAAATTTAAGTATAGTCCATAATAAGATTAGTGACGAGAATTCCTAATCTCCAAACAAAATTGAAGCTTCTAATGCAGCTAATAGCATTATCTATGAATCTCGATTTGCTTACAAATGCTACAGTAGTTGATGATGTCATTACATCTTCTAACAAATTTAAATCCAAATACAAAGAGAATCTAAAATCATTTTCCAACAATAGCAGTGAAGATGATAAAGAATTGAATGAATCTGACTACGATGAAGATAAAGATCAGCTAGAAGAAGAGCAGGAAGAGCAAACCGGGAAACAATAGCCATCATTCAAGTTTTCTAAACTCAATTTGAGAGATATAACTACTACAGTCTAGGCAATGGCTATCGTAAGGACTGATAATACGATAAGGACGATCATGAAACTTTGGAAATACTCAAGTCCAAGGTAAGATCAATACATCATCATAATGGCTGCTTTGCTACAAGGATATATGCTAACAAGAATGGTTTAGATGTTATACCCGATATGTGCCATAGTATCCTGAATCAATCAATCAAACAAAACTAATGTATGGTAGTTAACCAAAGTATAATACAAATACGGATTTTTATAGAGCTTTATTTCGAGAAAGTTATCGTAAGGATCTGTCGATTTGCTTAAATTACGCAGTATATTCTAATCTCTATAGTATGTTTACTATGAACAGACATGAGAAGATATTGTCCATATCTCTAGGGGCATTAATAGTTTTATGTAGTTCAATGTATTCTCAAGCGCATGCGCAATCCATCATAAAAAAATTTAGCGTTAACGATCCAGCTGGACTTGTACTTGACACTAAAGGTAATGTATATGTTGTCGAATTGGGAAAAGATCGTATTCTTCAATTTAATAGCAATGGCACACTAATTAGGACATGGGGTTCTTCTGGCTCCGGTCCTGGCCAATTTAATAATCCAATAGGCATTACTTTGGATTACACCCGTGGTTATGTTTATGTGACTGACACAGGAAATGATCGCGTACAAAAATTCACAAGCGATGGTAAGTTCATCACCAAATGGGGTTCTTCTGGCTCCGGTCCTGGCCAATTTCAAACTCCAATAGGCATTGACGAAGATGAGTCCAAGCAAAATGTCTACGTAACCGACGTGGGCAACAATCGAGTTGAGAGATTCTCTAGCAATGGTCTATTCGCTGGACAGTGGGGAGGTCTTGGCTCCGGTCCTGGCCAATTCGCCAATCCTGGTCGTGTAGCAGTCGATCCAGCAGGGAATTTATTTGTGGCTGACTTTGGTAACAATCGTATTCAAAAGTTTGATGAAAACGGAAAGCTCATTAAAACATGGGGTTCTCTGGGCAGCGGTAATGGTCAGTTCTATAACCCAACTGGTATGACTGTAACGTTTCCTCAGGGGAATGTCTATGTAGCCGACACTGGCAATAGTCGTATACAAGAATTTACAAACGATGGTAAATTTATCAATAAGTGGTCTATTGATACACCTACTGGTTCAAATGATAACATAGATATCGATGTTGATTCTAAAGGAACGATATATTTAACTGATCGTGCAGCTGATCAAGTACTGGTAATTTCTCCTTAAAAGTTAGCAGGACTAGCTATGTAAATGGAAATAAAGAAAAGAGGTAGAGATAGTGCTATCCCTCCTATAGGTTGGGATTACTGGATGCCTTCGTAACTCTGAAAGCCATAGAATTGACGGAGGCGTATAAGTATATAATTTTGCTACACTATTAGTATAGATATTAAGTATACATATACTTTCCAACATCACCTAGCTGTCATTAGATCAAATGCGGCAAGAGACGATCATTATCGAATATTTCAAATAATAAAGACGCCCTTAGCATACTATGCAATAGATGATGTCCAGTAAATTAAGTAGTTATATCTATATCTAAAATTTTGAATTGTCAGATTAGATATGAATGCTTGCGATATCTGATTACAATCTCGATACTTATAAGAATCCTTCGAATAGATGTACAATATTTTATTGGTGTCTATCTAAATTTTATATAATTTTGTAGTTTATCACAACTGTTTATATACTAAATAGTAAAACGCGCTTCTTCTACTATTTTATTCTTAGGATGCTTCAGCACTCATAATCCTCATCACACATTGTGAGATAGTTTTATCACTTCAGCCGGCTCTTCCTATACTTCATCAGCATCCATAAGTTCTACAGTACAGTTTTCCTAGATAAATATAATTGATTCTTAGCGAATTTCAATATCCCTATCCTTGTTACATTAGTAGAGATAATCTGATTGTAGTTAAATTAAGCTGAAGGCTTATCGCAAAAATCATAATTAATCTTAGGTAAACTAGGTAATTATCTTCTAAAGTGTATAAAGTATATGTAAGAGCAGCGAATTGTTATCCATAAATATTAAAAAATTTGTATAAATTATTCTGGTCAGTTGCAGTCTGCTCTCGTAATATCCAATCGCTATGATTCTTTCTTGATAAATTAGAAAAGTCCCTTATATCTGAGATAATTACTCTAAATTACGTGGCTAGGCTGAATTATGCAATACCATGCGTTACTTAAGCTGAGATAACTTAATCCCAGGCTCTCTCCTCTTTATTCTTTATTCTACTAGTAACTTACTTGTAATGTCTTTTACTACGATTGATTTTATGTTGACAAATTCCTTAATTCCAAATTCCGATAGTTCTCTGCCTATACCTGAGTATTTGGTACCGCCAAAAGGAAGCCTGGGATCGGACTTAACCATCTCATTTATAGATACAATGCCACTCTGAATATATCTTGCAAGACGAGTTCCACGCTCAATATTGTTAGTCCATATGCTTGCTCCCAAACCGAACTCTGTATTATTTGCTTCATTAATAGCTTCATCCTCGTTATTGACTATAATAATAGGTGCCGCAGGTCCAAATACTTCAT
>JBKOWU010000265.1:0-4995 GCA_046724555.1 Thermoproteota archaeon
GTCATAGAAGCATACAGATGTTACCTCCACCGCCGTACGATAATCATATGATAGAACATTACAAGTCTACACTCTTTGAGGAATCAGAAAAACTTTACAATGACTTAGTAGACCAGCTTGTTTGTGAAGTAGTTAATGAAAACGTCGCAAAACAGTCTGCAGACTAAATGCCATTTATATTGAATAATGCTTGTTGAATGAGATCATTTAAGTGAAGTCTAGTTGGAACCGATAGACGTTTCCATCCTTGCTACTATAAATTCTTTTTTTGATTCATCCGCGACCATTGTGCATAAAGTTACTAATATTGTATGTAATATGTTATGCCGTATCTGAGATTGATATAAGTCAATAAGATTGGCAAGTAGATAAACTAGACAAAATAATGTCCACATTTCAATTAAGTAGAGAGGATTATAAATATGACCTAATTACCACTTTACATAGATGTCATCTACAGAGGATAATAATATATCAGTAATGGATTCCAAGATGATTTCAGAGCCACCATTAAGTTTACTATTTAACCCTTCACTTCTTACTACCAAGAAAGACGTATGGGATATTGACGTTACAATGTTGCTGGATATGCTTTTAAAGCTCATCGATAAAACAGGAAAAAAAGACCTTAGAGTATGTGGTATTGCAGCTTTGTCATCATCCATTATATACAGACTAAAAGTTGAAAGTATTTTTAGGTTAGAAAAAATTGCCATGCAAAGAAAAGGAGTAGATGAACATCAACAGTACCAATCAATACCTGATCTCAATCCTGTTGAAATTCCATTTAGAATTGAATCAACATATCCTGTATCTCTGGAAGAGTTGCTACAGGTTCTAGAAAATATGATTTCTGAATTAGCAAATCCTAAACCAAAAAAGAAACAACTAGATTTGGAACCCGTCGAGACCTTTGACTTCGATCAGTATTTAATAAAATTTGAGCATATATTACAAAGATATGAAGATATGATTTTTGATATTGTTAGTGCAGATGGAGAGGCAATATTTAAGATACTTGTCGCAAAAATGGAGCCTATAGAAATTGTGCGATGTTTTATTGCTGTACTCTATTTAGCTATGAAAGGAAAAATAGATCTAGTACAAATTGAAGAAGATCTAAAGATAATAAGACGGTAACAACAGAAGCAATAAATCAATCTAATTTACTAATGTTATCGAATTGCGAAATACATCTCTTCCTGAGCAGGAAATTACAGCCAGAATTGAAGCGGCATTATATTCCGCTGGTAGGCCTTTATCAGTAGAGGAACTTATCAGAGCATCTGGAACAAATTCAAAAGAAAAGACAATTAAAGTCGTAACAGATTTAATTAGAAAAACAAAATCTGTATTTAACGCTATTGAGATTAGTCAATTAGAAGATGGAACTTATGTATTTCAATTGAAACCTGCTTACACACCAGTTGTGAGAAAGTTCGCACAGCAACCATTGATTTCTTCTTCTTCTCTCAAGACATTATCCTATATTGCATATGAACAACCTGTCATTTCAAGACGTCTAGTCCAGATTCGTGGGAGTCAGGTTTATAATCACCTCAGAGAACTGGAGAGCGTATCTTTTATTGAACATGAAAAGTTAGGTAGATTAAAAGTGTATAGAACAACAAAGAAATTCCAAGACTATTTTGGTGTTAATGATCTTGATTCTATGAAAAGCAAACTAATAGCAATGACAAATAAAAGTAGTGAAAGAACATCTCTACTTTCTTCCCAGAAAGCTCTTAATTGAAGTGAAAGATATACATTCCTATGCGAAAATCAATAGAGAATCTGTATGGACGTAAATTTACTGGCGGTCGTAAAGTTGCTATGAGAGATCGAAGAAAGTTTGAAATTGATAGATATCCAAACGAGGCCGTTATGGGAACAATGGAAATTATATCAAGGCGTATACGAGGTAACAATGTAAAGAATGCACTTAAAACTGCAGAGTTTGCAAACATTGTTGATCCAGTTTCAAAGAAAGTAGTACGAGCAAGAATCTTGCAAGTAACAAAAAATTCCGCTAATAAGGACTACGAAAGACGAGGAGTAATAACTAAGGGGGCATTACTTGAGACTGAATCCGGAACAGCAAGAGTAGTTTCTAGGCCTGGACAAGATGGAACTGTTAATGCAATTCTTGAAAAGCAGTAAAACCCTTTCATGCTGCAAATTATATATCTTAGAATATATCAACAAATAGTTATCAAGACTTAAAACTAGAAGTAGAATGTGCTTTGATATAGTTTAACTTACATATATTTAGCTAGTTAGTTAGGGATGCTATAAAATACATATATTTTTGACTATAATAAGTCATGGAATACAGGAGTAACTAAAAAAAACAAAATATTGCCTATTATGCAACTAGTATATTTCCGTAGAAGTTAAGTAGTAGTTAAAGGCTAAATCTGCACTTCAAAATAATAATAGTTAGTGATGAGATTTTTCTCCTTCAGCGTAGCCTATTCGCCGCTTCTTACGTATATCCCACATTCCTAGTATTATAAATGCAGCACCAATGGCCAAAATTAGGAAGTCTGCTGGAAAAATCGTTGCCCAAACGCTGTTAACTGTACCTGCATAGATAAACAAAATGGCTAGAAAAACTAAAGCAATTCCTGTGACTGTTTCGCCATTGATTCTTTCCGCCATTATAATATGACAATAAAAGCCTTCTTATAAATAGTAATAATATAACAACTGATTGGCCGGTATATGACAAATAGATAGATGGATATCCAAATAAATAATTACTTAGTTCGTCTGCTGGCAACAAACTGTTACGGTATGTTGTAAATCTTCATAATTTTTCATAAATATAGCCTGCTATAACGACCGTATTTATTCATTTATTGGCAAACTAAACGAAAACGTTGCTCCTTTATCTGGATTATTCTCAGCCCATATCCTTCCACCATGAGCTTCAATAATACCCTTGCATATGAATAATCCCAAGCCTGTACCTCCTGTTTGTGATTTAGTAGCAAATTTTGTAAAAAGCCTTGGCATTATTTGAGGATCTATTCCTGTACCTGTGTCTTTTATACTGACAAGAATTTGCTGCTTCTGATTATTGCTGTTGTATTCTTCTCTTCTCTCTTTTCTATTTTCTACCATGACAGTTATAGTACCTTGACCCCTTGTGAATTTGACTGCATTATCTAAAATGTTCAATATAACTTGACCTATTCTTCCTTTATCTGCAAAAACAAAAACATCTTGGGACGCATATACTAATTTTATTGCATTATTGTTACTTTCGGTTTTACGTGATATTTTATTTGTCATTATATCATCTATGGCATCGGTTATTATATCATTTAGATTGAATTGTTCTTTGTTGAGGTTTAACGATTGACTCTCAATTTTCGTTACATCTAATATATCTTCAGTAAGTCGCTGAAGTCTTTTTGCATTTCTGTTAATAACCTCCAACAATTTTGGACGTTCTATATCTTTTGGATTGCGAAGAGCAATTTCAGATAGACCAATAATGGGCTGTATAGGAGTACGTAGCTCATGAGCTGCTATATTGATAAACTCTTTTTGCATCTTATCATGTATCTGTAGCTGTTCATGTGCTTTCATTAATTGTTCATATAATTCTGATTGTTTCCATAGATTTTCAAATATTGCAACATAAGATAAAACACCTGCTTTGCTATTGGAGTATGTTGATAGTCCTATAGCCTCGATAAATGTTGTTTTCGCATCATCTTTTAATTCCATGACCAATGAAGCCTTTCTATCAACTACTAAAATTGTGGCTTTGGTTTCTGACATTTGTACAATGTATCTAATGTCAAAGACATTTGCTGGATAGCAATATTCTTTCAGCTCTTGAACTTTTTGTTCGATTAAGCTGCTTGCAGGCGTTAATATCCTAACTCTTATATTCTTTTCTTTTGCTAATGGTATCGCGCCTATCTTATATTGTCTTATGAAAGCATTGACAGTAGGGAATATCCATAATATTTCCTCTTGTGCAGATCTTACTGTATTCAAATACTTCTCTTGTGCTCTAGTTGAGCTTGGAATAACTTCGATATCTTCCAATGCAAGTCCTGCTTCAATATCTCTAATCCTCTCTGCAGCATCAATTCCATTTTTCCATAATTCTTCAAATATGTGATAAAAATGGTTAACATATGCAGGCTCATTGCTAATTAAGAGACTTTCCATTAATTTACCCCCTTCCATCTTATCTATAGTAGCATTGAAGTTTTTGTTATCAACAGCAAAATCTATATGCATAAGATTTTTGAGATGTTTTACTTGCATTCCTGAATCTAAAAAAATTTTAACCAAATCTGCCATATCTTTATCTATAGAAGTAATCCATCGTACTCCCTTGCTTTCTTTTCTTTTTATACTTCTATCTACTATTTTTTTGTACTCATCAAAGAAATAGTTGTATACTAATTGCATTCCACCAATTGAACAACAAGTTGATTGTTCATCTGCATTCTCAGCAATAGACCTCATATAATCAAAAATTTCTTCTGAATTTAATACCCTTGTTTCTAGATATTCAAATCCTTCTTCTATCTGCTTTATTCTCTCCCTAGCATCAATTCCATTTTTCCATAGCTCTTCAAAAATAAATTTGAAATGTTTTACATAATGAGGCTCATTACTGACTAAAAGGTTCTTGGCTATTTGACCTCCTTTCATTTCATCTATTGTTGCATACAGTTCTTTAGAAGAAACAGCAAAATTCATTGGTGGCATATTGTTGATATGCTTGATCTTCATTCCTAAATCAAGATAGACTTTGACTAGGTGTGTATTGTCCTTGTTTATTGCTCCAACCCATCTAGTATTATTGCCTCTTTTACTACTATCCAATAGTCTTCCTTGCATTTGTTCAAAGCCTTTATTGTAAGTCAGCATTAGCAATCCATCAAAAGTTGAGCATATTGACCAGCTGTCATCTTCTGATGTGTTAATTGTCTTTTTTATCTCCTCTGATACTTCATTTGGATT
>JBKOWU010000292.1:0-52896 GCA_046724555.1 Thermoproteota archaeon
TATGGTATTGCTGCTCATCTTAGAAAGTTCCTTTACACTCTCTTTTGAAGTCTGAACAGATGTATTAAATGCTTGTAGATTTGCAGATACCGCATTATTTGCTAATCTTGTAGCTGATATAGCATTGTCTGCAAGATTACTACCTACTTTACCGTCTTAATATAGCCCCTCATAATATGCATGGTCATAATCTGTCCTTACAATTTCAAAGTCTTTTCGTAATGACATTCTGTGACATTTACTCTTTATTTGGTCCAGGCTTTTCATACTTGATATTTTTTATTATACAATGATACCATATTAAGGATCTTTTTGTTTTGTTTAGATATAATTAACCTGAAAAATCAGAGGTTACCATAGTATATCATCTGTTTTTGATATGTAGGTTTGAAATACAGAATCAACATCTTTGTCTTCAACTTTTTGACGAATCTTTTCTAACAAGGCTTCACGACTAGTATCTCCAATGATATCCCCATCAAATATAGCAATGAATTCCCCTCTGTGCTGGTTTTTTATTTCATCGTATTTGGACATGAACGTTCTTAAATTAGCGTTATATTTTTCTGAGGGGGTCAAATCTTCTGGTTGCAGAAAACGATGTCGTGTATGGTATTTTAAGATAACCCTATATCTCAAGTACAACGTAAACACCATGCTGACCCCCACTTCGTATTTTGGGTAGGTGTTTTCGTTTTTGAATGCGGTATGATTAATTCTATTATCGTCATGCTGTGCACATGTCATTTGTTTAGGCACAGACTCTGCTTTTGTTCTAAAATAAAATAATACTGATAAAAAAGAACTTTATGTAAAATAATATTTTATTAGTTTAGTTTGCTCCTATTGGAGCTATTATCATATTTACTATTTGTACTAACTCATCATTTCCAATTGGCTTTTGAATATAGTTAATCTTACTTAGCTCTGGAAAGTGCTGACCTCTGAACTTCTCATAATATGCTTCTGAAGCTGTTATAAAAATGATATGTACAGTTTTATCAATTTCTCTTATCTTTTTAAAAAGCTCAAATCCATTTAGTACAGGCATTTTGATATCAAGTAAAATCAAATTATAATAATTAGGTCTGAACTCTTGTAGAGCTTTAACTGAGTCTGTAAATGAGGTGCATTCATAACCAGCATCTTCTAATACTAGTTGATAAACCATACAAAGGTCAGGCTCATCGTCAACTAAGAGTATTCTATTTCTATTGGCATGATTATTTAATCCTCTTTCTATTCTCCTTCTCCTTCTTGTATTTCTTGTAGGTTCGACTACACAGAATTCTCTATATATAATCTATAAATATTATTTTTGGTAAATTTTTATACCCATCAAGTGGGGAATTTTAACCTTAAATTCCCTTATACATTGGAATTAATAATAATATACACCTATTACTGTGGTTCTCATAAGAGAACTAAATATACCGACAACAAAATCAAAATCAAACAGCTAATGATGGTCAGCATAGATTACTAAATATCGGATTGCTTCAGTAATAAAAGGAGTAGTCGTAGTTCTATAGATATGACAAGTTGAGATTAAGATAACAGAAAATGCTTGCAGCCAGCATAGAGATGAAATTGTCAATTTGACTGAACAAGTTCTTGATGCAAAGGTTTAGAATGTGATGAAAGACCAAGAGTCACGTATAGTTAATCAAGCATTCAGTGCTGTTCCCGGTTCTGATCTTGTAGTGGCACGCGCAACCAAATATAGATATGACGATCATGGGATGAAATGGGATAATTCTGGCAAGAATGGTTTTTATTGTAAGTTTAGATATTCGTCGTGATAACAGTTGATGAAGCTTGCTCGCGCCAAAGCCAATCCCTTGTTAATTTGGCTAAGCTAAAGCTGAATAACTTCTTGGAGAATAATCGATATAGGTATACCAAAGCTAGAACCTGAGTTGATTCGTCATTTCTGGGAAGCCAAAGACTCTATTTCATACTCAGCTCTACAATCAAACCATGGCTCCATCAGTACTTTGTATGCATAAGATTAGATACTTTTTCTGCGAATTTACCTTCACTATCTTTATCAACTAGTAGTCCAGTACCCTCAAATGACTTGTTTACAGTAAACATGACTCTTGAATTGTGAATATGTTTTGGACCCAATGAGCCTTTTCTTTACGCTCTGATACTACATGATATTTATGGTATAACAGAAGACAGGTTGATACAGCTAAATAACTTTGTGGAGAACAATGGGTACAAAACTAGCAGTTAATACAAGTACAAAATACATTATACTGAGTTCGTCATATAACAACGACTTTATTTACATATGTTGCGGTAATACAAATATTGGCAAAAGCTAGGAAAGGATTATCATCTTCTAAAAAGAACAAAGCAAGAAAAACAAGGGAAGGACTTGCATCAACAGCAACTGCAGATGATGTCAACATGTTGTTAAAGGTAGCTGAGATATACAATACAAGTTATGATTTTGAAGCAGCGGAATGGTTTTGGGGACAATACAAAGAAACAACAAAGTACGAGGAATTCAGAGATAAGTATCCACAAGGAAGTAAGGGAGCTCAATTATTTGAAAGGTTTACATCAAAATTTGAGTTAGCAGGCGTATTAATAGAATATGGCTTTCTTGACGATAACTTGTATTTTGATAGATATGGCGATGTACAAACAGAATGGGAAATGAGCAAGTCAGTTATCTATGGCATAAGAAAAGAATGGGATTACCCTAGGTTTAGAGAGAATTTTGAATTACTTACAGCTAGAGGAAGAACATGGTCAGAAAGTCATTCTCCTAAAATTAAAGAACATCAACTATAGTCATTAGATGTAATGAAGTTGTTAAAGTTAAATTGAAGATACTCACCTTTCAACTTCTTTGTATGGCGTCAACTCTATAATCAAGCCATCACTCCATTCATATTTTGTATTCATAAGACTAGCTATTTC
This sequence comes from Thermoproteota archaeon, assembly GCA_046724555.1. Taxonomy (GTDB): domain Archaea; phylum Thermoproteota; class Nitrososphaeria; order Nitrososphaerales; family Nitrososphaeraceae; genus JAFAQB01. The sequence goes on from JBKOWU010000292.1 coordinate 2,938, forward strand.
CCCGGCTAATTTATGGTCAGTAAATCTATCGGCTGTTCGTGCAGTACCTTCAAAGGATTTGGAGTTAACAGTATAGACCTCTTGGATTATGCATAATATTTTGTACCCAGTGAGCCTTTTCTTTACGTTCCGAGAATACATAATATTTACCAGCATATAATACGAACCATATCTCTATTCTACGCTGTCTTCCAGTTTTACAGCCTTTTGTAGTCAAATATAAAACCTGTTGATTGCTCACATCAGTACCTACAAATGTAAAAATCGATATGTTATATGGTTAAATCACAGTTATAATATGAAAATGATTCATTCATTATGTCCCATTATATTCAGAACTGAGTATGTGTAGTAATTTAGGTGTACAAAATATCTTCCATCTCTTCATGATTAAGACCGGATTTGTACATGAATAATTTAATACTTACCTTATGAGCTTTCTCTATCCATACTTTTACCGCTCGTCTAAGTCCCTTTTTTCTCACATGAGATTGATTGAAGTGTTCTATGAAATTTTCTTTGAGATGTTCAAATAGTATATGGTCTGTGATTGAATAATTATTATAATCTCCGCGTCCATATACACAATGTGTGAAACTCTGGGAATATTCCCAGCATTTTGAGCATATAAACGTACTATTTCTAAATCCATGAGCCTCGCCTACTATACAATACTTAGCCTCTGATATATTGAGCCGAGAATTATTAGAAAAATGTGTGCTCAAAGCATTATTCCACTGCGGACATATATCTTCAAATGATAATGACAACGACGATGGTTCATGTTTATTTTGTTTCTTCCTCATTTGCTCGTGCTTTTGTCCTGCTTCAGGTGCAAAGAAGACAGTTGCAAAACCAAGACCCAGATATGCTATATTTTCTAACATATATAACACGCATTGAAATTTTGTGACAAATAAATTATTTAGACAACAGGACGTATCGGGGCAACTGCATCATCTGGTTCATCATCAGATACTAAGGCGACTCTTAATAGAGGACGCATTATAGGGTCTACCTTCAACGACTTCACAGCTGGAAAGCTATCGATTATCTTTCTCATTTCTATCTTCACGCATTTCATACACAAACCGTTACATACTTACTCCGAATCGTCGAAGTCTTCGTTATAATATGCATCGAGATCGCAGTGCTCACACCTTATCATATCGTACAATTTAATATATTTTCGAATACTAACGTATCAAATAGAAAGTGAAATTTACTTTACAATATTGTAAATGACATCTACCAAGATAGAAAATACGTTGGGGGCAGACCTGAGAAATAAAAAATTAATCCCATAATTAATCAACACATGCAAATTGTTTATTGTTATTATTGCTCAGATTGCCTCATCTACAATAGACACCAGATTATTATTAATATAGCTGCCATATTGGCTATAGAATTTTTGTACTCTCGTCAGATACATTATGATCAGCTAGAAACTATCGATTTGCTCTTCGCTTCGAAGACCACTCGTTCTCAACTCAGAGATTAGTAAAACGATCTCTGGATCAGCAACCGTTTGTTTAAATAAATAGTTGAAATGTTTTTGTATTTATAATTTATGTTACGATGAAATAGAACTTCCTCAACTTATAGCCATACCTTACCATGTAATTGAAGTCCTGATCTAATGGTACAGTTAGTAGCACTAGTAGAAGCATGAAAGGAGAGATATTCGTATTGTTGTGCTTTTTCATTTGTAACGATATATATGATAAAGTCATTTATTATCATATCTTATGTCTAAATGAAAATATATTGTCAAATATTACCAAACTCCTAGCTAACATTATATCTATCAATAAAGTACACACGGTATCATTGTGTGTTTATAAAAACTAGTTTCGTATCTATAAAGGACTTCTAGGAAATTTTTTTTTCTGAATTATATTACCTTCAGAGAATCTTCTGATATTTAAGATACATATAGAAATAATGCCATATTTAAGACATCATGATAATGTTGAAAATTAGTAAGAAGCGCAAAAATAATTGCAGTGTACCAAAGTTACACAAAATAAAACCTACTGGATATATTCTAGTCGTACCATTCAACATATATGATAAAAATAAAATTTGCAATTGCAATGAACAAAAATGCCAAGTTTATGCTTTTATTTTTAATAATTGGGATAGGTCTGCTTTCATTATCTGTATCTACAAATGCACAAGCATCTTCTGGCTATACCTCCATAGGTGGCAGTGACAGCGGTACTGGCGTCAAACAGATGGGGATTTGTGTGGTGGGTGTAGAGAATCCTTGTAATGGTGTAACGTGATTTACACCGTAGATACTAGATAGCATACACCTCACAACGGCAATAATTCCTCTCATAAGAACTAACTCTTTTATGGAGGTCTTTGAATGTCACTAGGTCATAGATTCATAATATGAAGCTATAGCTTTTTCTACTCAGCTCTTCTGTGTATCTTCTGAAGCGTTAACATTTATAATTATACTGATCAATGAAAAATAAAATATATTTTTAGACCTAGTTACTTCTCTTCAGGTCTAGCATCATCTGTTCGAACTGCTCTTTTGTGATTTCTCCTTTAGCATATCTTTCTTTTAGTATGCTATGTGCACCATCATGAGGCCGCGAATAGGAACCAGGCAAATTTCCATTTCTCCAGGGTAGAAAAACCCATCTAGCTATTAATAACACTAGCAAGATTATGAATATGCCTCCTAGCCATCCAAAATGGAATGGAAATAAGAAGGTCAGAAAGAATGGATAGAAGGTCCCTGACGATCTAGGACCAAAAAATAGCAGGGATGCAATAATTGAAGCAGCTACTAGGACTATCAATCCAAATACACCCCAAGCTATAAATCCTCTTGCACGTCTCCGTTCCTGATCATTCATGTTATTATTGTCTCACCTGATAAGTGATTGCTACTCCTAGTGCCAAATTCCATCTCCACCCATAAACCCTCCTAGTGCTCTCCATGGTCCAAATCCAAATCCAAATGGCCCGTATCCAAATCCACCTGCTAATCCGTGTAGTCCTCCTAGTGGTCCAAATCCTCCGCCAAGCGCTCTAGGCATCCCAAAGAAACCTCTTCCGCCCATCTGTTGAGCTGGTGATGTGTACAACACATTTCCATTTCCTGCATCAATGATAGTGTGATACGCTGTATGTGTTTCAGGACTAACTCCAAAGAATGTGTACACCAGATATCCTTGCACTACTCCTAAGTGACCTCCTACAACAGTACCATTAGTGATTTGTTTTCCTGCAATATCAGCTGCTTGTGAAAAAGAGACCTTGAGGTTATCTTTAATGACATTTTTTGTAGTTTGCATAACATTTATCGAACCAGTAATCTTTGGTATCTGACTACCTCCTGAAACTGTACCAGCAGCGGTAGTAGTTGTGTTAAATGGCTGTACTGCATAAACAGAGGATATTGCTGGATATGCTATGAATATTCCCGCCAGAATAGCACTAGCAACTATAGCCCCTATGACTGCAGGTAGTAGCACCTTTTTGCTTGTAATTTTAGTTTTTGTTTCTTTTGTTTTTGTCATTGTAAGAAATACTGACTTCAATTTTCGTTATAACCATTGTTTACCTATGAGACGTAACTTAGTTACCTGAAGTCTTATATCATAATTCAAAGAAATGCATTTGTAATTGCTGCATTCGAAAGATCGGATCAGACAGAATAACGTTCTTAAAGAGAGACTCTTCAACTCAATTATATACATTTCAAATGAATTAATTTGGTTCATGAGTATAGAGACAGAATATACATAAGGAAAGATATAATGTTCAAACTTTATGAATATGGAGAACTCAATCAAAGCAAACTCATGAGCTATTGTGGGCTAAATAACGTAAAGCACAAAGAAATAATTGATGATTTGGTAGAAAAGGAACTCATAGTAAAAACAGAAGAATCATGGGGAAGCAAGACCATAATAAAATATAGGGTTTCACAAAAAGGCCGAGAGATTCTCAAAGAAATTCTGGAACCTTACGAAGCTCTATTTCCTCGCAGCGAAAAGGTTGTTGATGTCAGTGATGGGTAATGATGATGACAACAGGTAACAAGGTTACTATAGTGCTTTTTAATATAAAGGAGACAGGATGAATCGTCATGGCTGCTCCCACTGATGCAAATAAGAAGAAAAAAGAAGATCACAAAGAAAATCTGTTTGAGATAATGGATGGAATTATTTCACAGTTAAACAAAACAAAGAAGATGTTTATCTTAATGATTATAACAATTCTGATACTTCCGCCAATTTCATTTGTAATCACCTTTGCAGTATTCCCTATGTTCTTTGATAATAGTAATGTTGGTATGCGTCATGAAGGATTTAGATTCGGACCCGGGGGATTTGGACATGGATTTGCTCTGGCAAGACTTGTACCAATCTTAATCTTCATAGTATGGCTTGGAATAGGAATAAGGCAATGGTTTGTGCTTTCAAAATGGACCAAGAGATATGAACGCTATAAGGAACTACAGAAAAAGATTGATGAGAAATTGGATTATGATTAGTGTGATAATGATCATTATTTCATATAATAACGACAATAGTCATGAATTGATAATGTATAGGTAACCGAAGCTGAATTAAAGAGCAAAGCAGTGTAACCGAGAAAGAAGAGATCATTGTAATGACAAACATCAGAGAATTATATAACAACCTCGTAGTCAAACTACAAGAATTTACATACACGATTGGTGCTTCAAAAAGAATTCAAATTATGTCAGAGTATACAGACGTTAAACCTAATGACATTATATTAGATACAGGTGGAAATACGGGAAAAATAACAGAAGCTTACTCTAAGAACTGCAAAGAGGTTATTGTGTTAGAACCAAAACGTAGTATTGTGGAATATGGAAGATCGCATAGACCAAACATCAAATTCATAGAAGGAGGAGCAGAAAATATACCTCTGCCAGACAATTATTTTGACAAGGTAGTAGCAAGTGCTTCATTCCATCATTTTTCCGATCAAGACAAGGCTTTAGAAGAAATGAAACGGGTATTAAAACCAGATGGAAAGATAATAATTCTGGAAATTGATCCCAATACACCTAGAGGAAAGCGCCTCAAGTTTTGTGAGACCGTATTTCATACTGGAGCCAAATTATACCAACCAGCACAGCTCAGCAAGAAAATTCAAGCTCATAATCTAGAGGTATTGTCAATTGATTCTAACTATTTGGGTTATTTTTTGACTGCAGTTAAAAGTAGCCAAAAACTAGAGTAAATGTAAACTAAGGTTGCGCGTTTCGAATAGATACATAAAAAATTTCTTATCTGATACCCATAATAATTTCTCTTACTAGTGGATTTGGAAATATCTCATCTAACTTCCTAGGCATCTTGTCTTCAAATACAACATCAGAATACCATTTAGAACCAAATGCAACTAGCTGCATCAAAATAGGTAGTGTATCTTTACCCTTCTCAGTAAGCCTCCAGTGTACTATCATAGGTGATCTCTTTTCCTCAGAACATTCAATGAAACCTTTCTTCTCAAGCTCCTTCAAACGCATTGAGAGAACCCTCGGAGTAATACTTTCAATAGACTCCAGAAGACGATTGAAGCGTGTAATCTTGTATACTCCTATATCTCTAATAATCAACATAGTCCACTTTTTGCCTAGCACTCCAAGGCTGGTCTTGATTGGGCATTTTATGAAGCTCACCTGAGGTATCATAGCTAGTTCAGAATCTGTAGTAGATCTTTCCTCTCCTTGTTTGTCAGATCTATATTGTTGCAACTATACTTTTGATCTCTTGTATATTTATTAACTATACTTTGAATTCTACTGCGCATGAGCGAATCAAATGAAACACAAACGGATATCCAAAAAATCACTCCTCATCTGTGGTTTGAAGATAATGCCGAAGAAGCAGCAAAATTTTATACCTCTATTTTCAAAAACTCAAGAGTCATAGGTATTACCCATTATGGAGAATCAGCTGCAGAGGTCTCCGGAAGACCAAAAGGAACCGTAATGACTGTGACATTTGAACTTGAAGGGCAACAATTTATAGCGTTAAATGGAGGTCTTATTTTCAAATTCTCGCCAGCAATATCATTTTTGGTAAGTTGTGAAACGCAAAAAGAAGTAGATGACATATGGGAAATCCTGTTGATACAGAAAATGAACGCGGTTTGCTTGGAATTCTCAACACCAGAATAACATAGATGGGCACTAGCTCGTAAGTTCTTCCTAAAGTTCGGGTTGTTATTCTTGCTCCTTGCTGCAAAGCTCTTGTACTTTGTCTCTTCTGCATTGTATCATCTACTGCTGTTCTTGATTTTGCTGTTCCATACCTGAGCTCAAATGTTCCATTTCCTATGCTTAGTTTTAAGTAGGTGTTCCATCTTGACGCTTAAGAGTTTATTGGCTTAGTAAAATACTTAACCGACTTAAACAAAATATTCCGATGTGATGAAACTGGCTGACGTTTACTGCAGTTCAGCCTTTTTTATCAAAGTAAATAGATATTGCTTCCAGGTAAAAATGATCCTGCTTTGAACTCAGTAGGGTGGCTATTGCTGCTTTAAGGAAAAACTCCAAGAAATGTTCGTATAAATCTCCGTTTGGAAGTTCTTAGTGCATTTTTCCCTCTCTCTGTTAGAGTATATGTTATTGTCTTACCTTCTTTTTCATCATCGCTGCTAATAAATCCCATTTCTCTAAGATTTTTTAGTGCAGGATAGATGGTACCAGGGCTAGGTTTTTCTCCCTTTCTTCTTGCAATCTCATCAGCAATCTCTTGGCCATGCATCGGTTTTTTTGAAAGTAAAAAAAGGATCAGGAATCCCAACATACCTCGCATATCACAGCAATAATTATTACCATTGTAGCCAGAAAATCTTCTCATATTACACTATACTATATTGGTCATCCGATATATATAAATAAACCAAATATCATATATCGTATATCCAATATGTGTAAGGAGGTGAGTATAGATATGGGTTGTGGATGCTATGGATCGAGTTATCAAAGAGCAAGAAGCTTTCTTACCAAAGAAGAACGTATTGAGCTGCTAAAGGAATATCAAGATGAGCTAGACAAGGAAAAGCAAGGTGTATCTGAAAGAATCAAAGCGCTTGAATCAAGTTAATTGGTTGATTTGATCAGAATTTTCTATTTTTTGACTGATTAAGAAGAAAGCATGTTCGTACAAACAGTCTCAATATGATAATCTGCATCTCTTAATTGTTAATAATAATAACAATGCCCCGTACTAGACGCTGATGGCTAAAATCGCTTTAATAGTAGGTTCAGTTAGACACAATAGGCAGGGTATCAAAGTAGCTCGATGGATGCAAGAGAATAAAAAATACAACTTAAGAATATAGATAGAATAAATCTATAAGAATAGTATGGCTTGGAATGAAAAGGTACAGTAGTTGACATTTTTTCTGTCAGGGACGAGATTTCCAAACTCCAGGTTGAAAGCGCTCATCTATGTACTTCCACATCCGTGGATCCAACTCCACCTCGGAAAATTTCTTTCGTAATGATGAATGCATACCCATGTAAACAGTGTGGCTTATGATGATCTCATTAGAATTAGCAAGTGAGCTTAGTTTTGCTGCCATACTTATACCATAACCCAAAATATCCGCATAAAGCTTTTCATCTATAATATATTGGACAACTGAGTGCTCACTAGTATCCAGACCTATTTTTATTCGTAGTTCATCATAGCCATGCATAATAATTACGGGGTTTATAGCTTCTTTTATTACCATTATCATTGCGCGAGAACAATCTACAGCGGTGTTATATGCAAGATAATAGTTAGCAGTACTAAAAGGGAAATATGCCACTACTGCATCACCTACAAATTTCAATACCTGTCCGCCAAACTTTGGGACGATGAAAGACATTTCTTGAGTAAAAGCTTGTATTATAGTGGCCAATCTATTAACTGGAAGACTCCTTGTCATCACTGTCGAGCCCACTAGATCAACATAAAGGACGACAAGCCTTAATGTAGTGCCAATGTATTTACTCAAAAAGATGTTAGAGGGATCTTCGATCTTAGTATTTAGTCCGGATTCCTTTTCAAATGAATCTAAGACTCTAGTCTTAGATTGTGCAATCAGGGACTGTAATTCCGCACTTTCAATAAATTGTGGAAATGTATTGTTATGTTGCAAATCTTATTTCATCCGTTATATTCAGCTCCCTGTAAACCTTTTTTTTCTTTTTGTCCATAGTAACCCTTAGGTTGGTTGATCTTATACATCACAAAAAGACATACAATGTTCCTCAAGCTATCTAATGTTCCTCAGTCATTATTAATAGTGATTGAAAGTGCTTGTTTGGTGTTTGAGTAAAAGCTCATTTAATCTTATTATTAGCATTGTTGTCTTCAATATGCATTATAGTTTGTTCAAATACTCAAGAAAGATTAAAAATCTTGTATTGAATAGCAAAAGTATAAGATAGTGTTATTATAATGGAGTATGCACATCCAAGTGTTATAGTTGACATACAATGGATTTATGACCATTTGAACGATCCTCAGGTGCGAATTGCTGAGGTCGATTATAATCCAGCCACAAGTTATACGATAGGACATATCCCTGGTGCAGTTCTTTTTGACTGGAAACAGGATCTAAATGATCAAAATAAGAAAGATATCATATCCAAAGAAGGTTGTGAGGATTTACTTCAAAGGGCAGGAGTAAACAATGATACTATATTGGTTCTTTATGGTGACTATAAGAATTGGTTTGCAGCATTTGCTTTCTGGGTTTTCAAATATTACGGATTTAATGATGTTAGGTTAATGAACGGAGCAAGAAAGAAATGGTTTGAGGAAGATAGACCTGTAAGCTTAGATGTTCCATCGCACCCAAGGGGCAACTTCAAAGCCTCTGAGCCAGATAATAGCATAAGGGTATTCATACCCTATGTCAAAGAGGTTCTTAACTCAAAGGACAAGATATTGGTTGATGTTAGAAGTCCTGAAGAATACAGTGGAAAAATACTGGTTCTCCCAGTGTATGCTTCAGAACAACCACCCAGAGGAGGGCATATTCCTGGAGCCATTAATATTCCATGGGACTGGGCAGTTAATGAAGATGGTTCCTTCAAGTCTGCTGAGGAACTTAGGAAGATCTACAACTCAATGAATATAAGAAATAACAAGGAGGTAATAACTTACTGTAGAATTGGTGAGAGATCGGCATACACGTGGTTCGTATTAAAGTATCTTCTTGGATATCCTAATGTGAAAAACTATGAGGGTTCGTGGGCAGAATGGGCCAACACGGTTGGAAATCCTATTGAAAAGTAAAAGAATGTTTATTTTTTCTATTCTCTACGTATTCTGAACTCCTGTAGATTTAGGGAAAGATAAGATCTGGTATTCTCACGTGAGTGATTCGCAAAGGAAAAAATGGTGGCTGCTCTCCAATAGTAGGGCCATACACCAATTGAATTATTCAGTATTCTTTGATCCCTGCACCACTTCGTAAAGGAACCATTTGCGGCGCTCTGTCTTGTCCAGAATGTGAGCATTTCTTTAATTGTAACCTGTCATTTACCTTGAAGCCGCTAAATGCTGCTCTTCCACCTTCTCACTTTTTTATTCTCACGAGTCCCTTTAGAGAACTAATATCAGTGCGGGTTCGGTGGGATTTTATACACTAGTGTATGTAATCCAATTTTACAGTGGTGGTAAATAATTATTATTTATTCAAAATGATAGTGCTGTCCCCAATACTAGTATTTAAGTTGGTTCTAAATGTTTTATAGTCTCGATCTACCTCCACAGCAGCTGTTAATATTTTACTCTTTATAGATTTGGAAGATTGTAAGAACATGCGAGTATCTTTTGGTAGACAATGTCCTCCAATTCCTTCTCGCGGTTCTAGAACATTTACATTCCATTTAGTATTAAGAGCGTCTCGTAGTTCTGAAAAGTTTATGTTATTTGCTTGACAATATAGGTATAGATCTTCGGCAAATGCAATTTGTAGATATCTATGTGCGTTTTCAGTAATTTTAGTCATCTCTGCAATATCTATGTCGGATACCGGATGCATAGAAATTCCTAAATTTCTATATAAATAAGATTGTAATAGTAATGAAGAAGGAGGAGGAGAAGTTTCTTGCTCTTCAACTCTTATGTTGCTATTTCCACTATAAAATTGCATGCCAGCTCTAAGACAACAATCGGTTACTCCTCCTATTACACGTAATTGATTTACACCATGCTCCTTTTGTTCTAAAGCATACCATCTATGAGGAGCATGGACAATATGGAATCTGTGATTGAGAAGTTCAAATACTTTCTTTGATGTTCCTTTTGGGATTGTACTTTCTATTGATATTAGAGCACCATCTTTTTTATTTGCTTCTTTTGATATTTTATCTGCTATTGACAATAGCCCATCTATTTGAGGAGAAAACATGTCATCAGGTTTGTGCGTTGATACACATAAGATAAAGACATCAAAATCACTAAAATTAACAGCTTTTTTAATTGCAGATGACTTCTGTGCTATCTCTATGGCCTTTGGATTTAAATCATATCCGTATGTGTCAAACCCTCTTTGTTTTACATATTTTGCTACAGGTAATCCTAATTTGCCTAGTCCTATAACTAGGACTTTACTGAATTGCAATAACTTAGACCGTCCTCTTTATTTTTGATCTTGGTGTTACCGTAAAACAAAACCTACGAGATTCGACATTGTGGAAGAGTGATTTATTATTCCCTTGCAAACAGTCTTGATCAAAATCAAATTCCTCCTTCTCCTCATTTGTTTTCATTAGAATACTTCTACCATTTTTAAGTAATTATTCTGGATGTCCACTAACAATACATAGTGTAATACACTGTATCACAACTTTAACAGATATTAGATATCCGCATGACAAGCACGTAAGGCAATCTTTATTGAATAGCGATTTCAACTATAACTATTGACTATAGAGGGAAAGGGTAAGAAAAAGACCGTACTAAGAACCATTCGCATCGATAAGGATACAGATGATGCTTTAGACAAAGATGCTGAAGATCATGGTATTAGTGAAAATGCACTCATTTCTTCAATACTCGCAAAATATATTGAATGGGATAGATATGCAGAAAAGTTTGGTCGTGTGTCTTTGCCCGGTGAGGCTCTAAGAGCTATCGTTGAAGCAACTGAACCCGACAAATTAAGAAGTGCTGCTGAAGAATTTACAGCATCGGTTCCAAAGGATTACCTCATGTTTCACTATAGGAAATTAGATATTGATGCATGTCTTTTGCACCTATCATTTTTATCAAGATATGCTGGAATGTTTAAGTTTGAACTTCAGAAAGAACAGGAGAGAAACTATACAGTCACGATTCATCATAAATTTGGCGAGAAATGGTCTTACTGGTTAAAGGAGTCTATTTCTATTGGCTTACTTAAAAATGTCTTGGGAATAGTTCCGAAGACCAATCTGAGCAAGAATTCTGTGATATTTACATTTGTTTTGCCTTAACTTTATCCCTTTGGGAAATTATCAACTGTCGTTGTAACATTCTTCCCAATTCTTAACTTCAACTCTGTTGTTGCCTTCATTTTCATATACATAAATTTTATTATCTTCGTCTGCTGTTTTCTTATGTGATTTGTCACAAAATGGTTGACTATTGCTCAAACCACACATACAAATCCATATACTATTTGTCTCAACCTTAATCTCAAAAGGACATTTGTATTCCTTTTTGACAAGTCTAGCCATATCTCATGTGCATGTATTCAATATAATGCTATATTCTAGATGTCCACTAACAATATATGTTGTACTACATAGTATTACGTATGAGAATTTTTGATCTTCTATGTGCACGTCCAGACTAAATAACACCAGTCTGCTAACTGCATTATGAAGAGTTCAATATCGAGTCTTCAAACCATAGTACTGACATCAGTACTATCAGTCGTACTGTTGTTTGGAGTGGTATCGAGTTTGTATAATGGATACTACGTACAAATAGCAGATGCTAAGAAAGCTAGACACGAAAGTAAAGATACAACAACAGACACAGCAGTATCATCAGTAGCGCAACAGCAGCAACAACCATTAATCCCAGGTGCAATTCAATTATCAGCTGAGGAACAGCATTCAGGTTACAGATGGATAAATACTACCAATGAAGTAATCAACCCAACTATGAACTTCAACGTAGGTACTGCTAAAACTATACAGCTCCGAAATCCAACAGATTCTAAACATCAATTGGTTATAGACGATCCAAATGGGAATCAACTTGCGACAAGTGGGGATATAGCCCCCGGAAGTTTTAGCCAATTATCATTTAAGCCTAGCACCACTGGTTCATTTGGGTATCATTGCATATACCATCCTACAACAATGAAAGGCATAGTACAAGTCACAGCGGGTAGTTAAAAAATAGGATTTTACATGTCATAAACAACATCAAGAGCCAAAACCTACAGACCGCAATGGCGCAAGAACCCATCTGCAAATAGTACAGCAGCAAAAGAAGAAGCAGATGAGTACAAGAATACTGCAGTAGGAAGTAGCAGTAACGGTGCTGCATCAGTATTTCGTACCTTTCTCTATTGCTGATTCAATATCTTTTTACCGCAGATGAAATCTTATTATGTAATTTGTAATTTGTGGTTCAACTGAGCGGCAAGTTTCTCTAAATCTCATCGCTAAGTCTTGGTCCAATCGACACGCCCATCTTCGATAGCATAGCTCAGACTGAGGAAGAAATTAATCAGATAAAGGCCAACCTTGTATCCGCCGTGTCTATAGGTAGAATGGGAAGTCCTGATGAAATCGCCAAAGCCGTCTCGTTTCTGGCATCAGATGACAGCAGCTATATCGGTATATAAGATGGAAATACCCTTCTAGTTCAGACCCTGAAAGTTTGTATCGTGTGTATGAGTTTTTAGAAAATTTACCATGACGGTCCGGCCAAGCAGCTGGTCCTTTTAAAGGAAGAGACTTTAGAATTGTGATTAACAAGGGCTTTGCTTGAGATCGTTGCATTTCTGTTTATTCTATCTCTTTGATGCTTTTAGGCTAGCATTGGAATTGTTAACATTTTGAAGAGAGAAACGCATTGCATAAATGTATTCATTATGTTGACAAGTTACTTTTTTAGTAGAACTTCATGAATAAAAATCTGGAACTAAATATCAAGATGTGCCTTCACATGACTTACTAAATCATCTATATTGATTGGTTTAACATAACAATCAATATCCATATCAGGAAATATTTCCCTTAATGATTGATAATACACTTCATATGCTGTAATAAAACATACCTTAACTTCGCCGTCTATCTCTCTTATCTTTTCATATAGTAGCCATATAGTAGCCATTAATTTGTGGCATTTTAACATCTAATAGTAGGAGATCATACATCCCTGCTTTGAAATTTGATAAAGCTAATATTGAATCATTGAATATGTCAACTGTAAACCCATTATCTTCTAAGCCTATCTTTAAGGAGGACGTAATATCTGGTTCGTCATCTACAAGCAGTATCTTCTTCTTTTTCAGTATTGAGGAGTGCAAGTTATTGTTGTTGTTTTCATTGTTTACATTGATACTACTATCGTTACCATATCTGTGATTTTCTTCGACATAGTAAATAGGCAATATAATGTATACTATACATTTAGTACCATATATCTTGCTCAACACAGATCAGAAGGGTTTGGAGATAGTTGGAGTGAAAATACGAAAGTGTTCCTGTAAATTTCAATAAAGAACACAAAGCCATGCTAGGTCATTGCAAAATGATATTGGAATATTTGCCCACCTATAACTCGGAGCATTGAAGTGTAGTTTTTGATTTATGATAAAGGGTGTTATATAACGCGATTCTCTAGATTATTAATGTTGGTTCTGTTGAATCTGCCTAGTGTTGAAATTGTGTTAGTACAAAAAATATAAAAAATAAGGACAGTTAAACCAAGTAAGATATGGGTAGCCTATCCTACCATCCCAAAGCCTTTGCAGACTTTTTGGCAGCGTCGTCTAACGCGTGCTTAGGATCCTTAATGTTAAAGTAAACCTCGTGTATCGCTTCCCTTATATTGTCAGCAACTTGAGGATACTCTGGCAGACTAGGTCTGCTGCTTCCAAATGAAATCATGGAAACCATCTTGTCGTAGTATGGTATTGTCTGATTCAAGCTTGCTGCAAACTGACCTTGCCCTATTGATTTCTGTGTAGGAAGATATCCATATTGCTTTAGCCAAGGTGCAAGTATTTTTGGTTCAACCATCAAAGTTATCAATTCCCATGCTAAATCTTTGTTATTAGATGTCTGTGGAATGCTAAGCTCCCATCCTCCCATCATTGTAGAGTTATGGATAGCATCTGAAGATAATGGAAACAGTGGTAAAAAACCAATCTTGTTTGGAAGGCTTGACCACTGATCACGTGGAAATTCTCCTGGCATCCATGAGCCGGTTATAATAACAGCGAATTTTTTTTCCTTTGCAAAAGCAGTCTCAAACAGATGACTTTGTGGCTTTATTCCTGCTTGCACTTGTTGTTTTAGAAATTCTAATGCTTTTACACCTGCTGAGCTATTGTAAGCTGGAAACCAGTATGTTCCTTTTGTTGGATGTCCCTCCTTCTGGACGAGGATATCTCCTCCAAGCATCCATAAATAAGGATACCATTTATCCATAGAATTAGTAGAGTCGTCTAAATGGACGCCCTCTATGCCCTTTGATCTTAAAGTATCATCAAGTTTCTTTGCTGATGCAATGTACCCGCCCCATCTTGTCAATGAATCTGGTTCTACCGCTGCTTCCTTGAGCAGATCTTTCCAATACCATATGCCCCTTATGTCAGTCCATGCCCAGATACCATAGATCTTACCTTTATACACACCACCATCAAAGTTTGTTTGATACCAATCAGATATCCTTCCCCATCTTAGTGCATGGTCGGTAATATCAGTCAGAAATCCTCTGCTTGCAAAATCTCCTAGCCATATCTGATCTAAAGATATAAGGTCAACAGCTGTACGATTGGATAGCGCATTCAATATGTGCGATCTAGTTTGATTGTATGGAGTTGTCGTAAGTTTTATTTTGATATCCATGTCTGGATGCTTTAGCCGTAATTCCTGTAAGGCAGGTTTAATTATATCATCCCAATTTCCTATATTACCCAGGTCATCAAGCATAGCAGTAAGAGTAACTTGTCTTTTTTGCTCAGCCAACACTGTTAAAGCAATAAAGCCAGTGGTAGGAGCTACTATCATTGTCATAGCAAGCGCAATCATAAATGAAATATAAAGACATGAAAATTTGATATTCTTTCTTAACACTAAAGGTGTTATGGATGTCTATATTAAAATATTTTTTACTAGTGGATCATAATAGATAAACAATTGCTCCCGAAATCAGACCAGCAGAACAAAATACAGCAGGATATGTTGTCTTTGTCTTCATTCTCGCACGATCGTGTCTATCTTTGCAGAATTTGACATATTCATATACATATTTGTGCTAAGCGTGTTATTTCCATCATCATTTGAAAAAAGTCAATGATTATCTTGGCGGTCTTATTATTTATGATGATATGATATGTAATAATAGTTTTACTCTACCTTTACTTTATCTCTCACTAGCTTTTCTGTTGTATTATTTTGTGGATTCCAAAATATGTTGTACCACTGTTCTATCATTTCTGGCGCCCTTCTAACAAATTCACTGTATGTATCAATCAAAGATTGCAATTGATTGAGCTAGGGTAATACCCTCAATAACTGGGTTTAAGATATCATTCGAACCTTGAGTATTAGTGTTGGAGTTGATTGACATATCCCTATCATCTAACAATGGTTTCTTCATCATATTTTACTGTTATCCATACATGTCTGTCTGTATGTTATTGTCTAAGGTTTCCAATATATCAAATGCACGTTTGATTATTGATTAAATAAAAAATAAATGTGTGTATCCACAAGAGAGAGGCCGTTCTGGGAGCATGATTAGTTGATTGATTGACTGGTTAGTTACTACCACAATAAGCAACGGTCATGGTCGCTACGCCTTTCAGTCTCTTCGAATACATCCTTTACCACGTCTTTTGCTACATTTTTTACTATGTTATTGGCAGCCACATACAACACACCAGCTGTACCTAACCAAAATAGTGTTTCTAGTGGCTTCATGTTATATCAAATATGTTTGGTCCTCATTATATTAAAAGCCTACAGAGTCTCTTTGAGAGGGTGTTCCATTTTCACGCTTGGTAGGTAACACCAGTCTTGTTCAACAATAATAGTTATTCATGGAAGTTAGCTTTAACCGTTTTTATAAATGCTTATAGCTAGCCATAGAGATACATAAGAACTAGTACGTTGAACGATCTCTTCGAACTACACATAATACTCTAGTATCTTTTCAATAGTGTCTTTCTCCTTATCGTTGGCATATTCCTGATACCTTGTAAAATCAAGTGGAGTAATTATACCGACAGGTTCGTTTGAATTGCTAGAATCACCACGATCAACAACAAGTAAATGCTTTACATTGTGTTGTAACATCATATCTGCTGCTTCTGATGGAGATGATCTAGAACTAATACTGATAAGAGGAGAAGACATTATTTCTTGGTTTGTAACCGCACTAGCATTTCTGTCATTGTAGCATACCTTTGTAACTAGATCTCTCTCACTGATTATACCAGTGGGGTACCTTTTTCATCAACTATTAGCAACGAACTGACATTTCTATCTGTCATTTTCTTGGCCGCTTGCTGAACAGATGCTGTTCCTTGAATAGTTTCTAATTTTTTCCTCATTATATCACTGATGGTGGTAGCCATAGTAAGAGTATACAACTTGGACGCCTTCGCATTTTTAAATATACCGTCGATTAGGGTCAGTAGATCATAGAATAACACTCTTTAGCTAATGATAATGCCTGTATCTTTTCTCTTTTATCTTCCGTATTAGCTGCTGCATTCCATGCTTCTTTTGTTATTGTAGTTAAACCAACAAGACATTTCTCATATTCTTCTGGTAGTCGCTCGTCAATGCATCTTTTGATGTTGTGCTTTGATTGTTGTCTTAGATATGCTATATCTTTACAAACAATAGATTTGTCAACCTGTAATATCCTTGCTATTTCTGATTGATTGCTCTCACCTTTACTTAGTAACTCCATCACTTTTGCTCTACGCCATTCAATGATTTGTTGCATCTTCGTGCTCATTTGTTGCACCCATTAACGCTTAATCGTTCAAGGTGCTGCATATCCATGCTTGCTATAAGCAGCAGCAATTTACTACCACATTTATTGCAATATGTGAAAGTTAGCTTTATGTATTTTCTATTTTCAGTAATTCAATCCAAAACGGTTTGCCTTGCAGCCTTGCAAATAGCTCTTTTCTTGTATTCCTGCTGCTGCGCTGAAACTAGCTTTGTAAGTATTTGAATACATTGCCACTTTGAATAAGTACCATTAACTCAGAGCCAGCTTTATCCTTTTGTTATTGTATACAGATATTGCACTCAAGGTAATTTAGATTTTAGTTCTAGATTTTTATCCGCTGTATGTATAATGAGTTTAGTAATATGAATAAGATAAGTGAGGGGAAATAAATGAGAAAGCTAATTGTCCTATCTTTCATAACCCTTGACAACGTGATGCAGGCTCCGGGTGGGCCTGAAGAAGATCCCACTGGAGGGTTCGAACAAGAAGGCTGGGTAGTTGGATACTTTGATGACTTCCTTCTTAACGCGATGATCAAGCAGACGAGTAAACCTTTTGATTTGTTGCTTGGCAGAAAAACGTACGAGATATTTGCAGCGCACTGGCCATACGTGAACGCAGATCAAGACCCATTCGCGGCTAAACTCAATAACGCCAAGAAATACGTAGCTTCAAAGACACTGACAAAGCTTGACTGGAATAATTCAGAACTGATAAATGGTGATGTTCCAGAGGGAATTAAAAGGATAAAGGAGCAAGACGGGCCAGAAATACAAGTTCATGGTAGCAGCAATCTTGTTCAGACACTCTTGAAGCATGATTTGGTTGACGAGCTTTGGCTGAAGATATTTCCTGTCACTATTGGCACCGGCAAGCGCTTGTTTGCAGAAGGTACAATTCCAGCTGGGTTCAAACTTCTTGAAAGCGGGATTTCGCCAAGTGGAGTTATAATCGCCAATTACGAGCGCTCAGGAGAAGTCAAGATGGGGTCATTTGGACTTGAAACACCTAGCGAGGCCGAACTTGCCCGCCGCAAACGGTTAAGGGAAAGTGGCTAAAATAGTCTCCCTTTAGGGAGTAATGCCACTATTATATATGCGCTCTAGACCATAAAGGGTTTTGCAACCAATGCTATTAATCTGTTTTTAATGCACTACAACTATGGGCAAACCTGATTTTATGCAGTGGTCATTTGCTTATTGCAGTTCGCATCTTATATTTCTTGAACTTGTCATATTCGGCTAGTGTCTTTGCCAGCTCTTTTTGATTGCTTCATTCCATTGAGAATCCCGGCTCGAGCATACCGTTGTGTTGAAGGCGTCTGCTCATATAATTTTTCAAACTCCTCAATTATGCTGTTATACTCGTGCCTATCGTTGGTAAGTTGAATAGGCCTTGTAATGACAGGGTTGTCATATTGCAGAGGTGTATAAAGTGGATGGAAAACTATTATCATGGTACTAATATTAACGACCTCAAAGCACTAAAACAAGAACTTGCTGAACTATTAGAAGAAGATACAAAGGCCGACAAATTAAGAAGCTTACCTTTATTTGTATAGCCGCAGAATTACTGGCTGGAAATTTGTACTGTGTGTTCAAAGTGTTATGACAAGGTCTAAATGCATGCCATTGCAGACTATGAAGTAATTAGCAATAGTCTTCATTTTATCGCTGTTAACTATCATCAATGAGCTGTCATGCCAGTTTGTCATATTTCATCTACTCTTTGCTTCTTTATGTGCGGTTGCGATTGCGCTTTGAAATCAAGTTTCTTTATTTGTTGGATTAGGTATTGAAGAGATGCTACCTATTGTTGTTGAAAGCTTGACTGGCATTATTAGTTTGTGTCCTCCTTGTTACTGCTAATGCATTTACAATACCTTCCAGTATATGAACCCGTATGAATGGCGGGTTCGGTGGAATGCGAACCAAATTTGACTCAATTAGCCCACCCAGGAACGATGAAATAAATTAGAAATTGTGACAAAATGAAAAATGAGTTATAGCACGGCTATCAGACCAACTCATTGCATTAACGGCTAGAATACAGGAATTAAGAGGAAGCAACAATCGTGTACATCATAACTTGCAAGATAATAGACAATCTATATAGTATGTTGAACGAAAGTAGACATGGGTCAACAACAGAGCCCATCTCAAAATAATAATGCTACTACTACTAATCCTAATGTTGAGATTCTAGAGCAAGGTGACATTTATTTCTCCTATAGACCAAAGAAGGATGCACAAGAAGTAAAGGCTGTTGAGAACTAGAGTAATGAGCACCAAAGATAAAGAAGACCTGATGCATAAATTAAGGACAGAAGAGCTGGATATAAAAACAGAGAAATTAAAACAAACAAGTAACTCCCTGCTAGCATCAAATGATACACTCAAATCAAAGACAGAAGAATTAGCTAAAACGCATGCTGAGTTATTTGAATCAAATCATCAGCTTGCTTCTGTAAATAAAGAGCTTGCAATAACTAACCAGAGATTCGCAGAAACCAATAGCAAGTTTGCTCAGCTTAATGAAGAATTGTCAGCAGCAAATAAAGAGCTTGCAAGGATTAACAATGAGCTTGCTTTAGCCAATGAACAAATTAAATCAAGGCAGGAGATTACTAAAGAGTTTATTAATATAGCAGCTCATGAGCTTCGAACTCCTACACAAGCCATCCTGGGATATTCAGAGTTATTACAACAAATTTTATTTGAAGAAGGCGGAGGGAAGGAGCAGATAATAGGAAGAAATAGCGCCAATATTAGTAGCACTGCTAAAGAACTTGATGAGCAAAAGAAAAAGGCTTTAGATGCAATAGTTAGAAATGTAACCAGACTTGACAGTTTAGAAAAGGTGATACTTGATATTACAAAAATCGAAAGTAATACACTAACACTTGACAAGGAACGATTCAATCTTACTGAAAAAATACGGGATATGGTAGCAGATGTTATTGCCAATGAAATGAGAAGAGATACCGGCTATGATAAAAAAAATATAAAAATAGAATTTGAAACAGAGACTGGAGCAAAAAGAAAAAAGGATATTTTCATAGATGCAGATAAAACAAGAGTATACCAGGTTATTTCTAATTTGATTAGAAATGCAATCAAATTTGCAAGTAACAGTGGTGTTATAACTATTACAACAAATGTCATTACAAAGCAAGCACACACAGATGATAGAGTAGGAGCAGAAAGAGGAGGAGAAGGACAAATTGTTATAGTAAAGATAAAGGATAATGGCACAGGAATAGCTGCCAACATTTTTCCAAAACTCTTTACAAAATTTGCTACTACTTCCTCGGAAGGTATAGGATTAGGACTATATGTCTCTAAGAAAATAGTAGAGGCGCATGGTGGCAATATATGGGCTGAGAATAATCTGGATGGAAAAGGCGCCACATTTGCATTTAGTCTTCCTGCATTGTGACTAACTGTTTGATAGATATGATATATACGAAGCTATAATCCAGTAGAAGTAAACATTACCTGTCTGCTTTAGAGTATTTTGTGGTCAAAAGCATCATCATTTTATACACTATAGTTTCAATTCCAATTGGTTTTGTCATAAACTCGTCTGCTCCATAATCTAAAACCCTAGTCTTAGCTGTTTCGTCTTCTGCGACTACATATATCTTGATATCAGGATTGATTGTCTTAATCTTGACTATTAGCATCGCTGCTCTATCTTCCGCTATTTTGCCATTTACAAAAATAACATCTACTTTTCCTTCTAGCTCATTTAGCTTATTCAAGCATTCCTCTGCACTGTAGGTCTTATGTACATCAAATTTTTTTAATTTAAGTGTAGCACTAAGAATTAAATTCACATCTTTATCATCATCTACAATTATAGCAATATGAGCAGATAACATAGCATTTTCATAAAGCATGGGTCTTATTAATGAGCCGCTGATTATAATTTGATATTGTGCGTAGCTACTACAAATAACAATATTCAGATTGCATCTAACTGGAGTATCGAATTCGATGAGATATTTGAAATAAGTGTCATGGAAGTTTGTAGACATCAATAAAAAGAAGATGCACAAGTATCCATAAGCAGCGGGTTACTGTTCTGTTTCAATCAATCCGCTATAGCACGGTCATTTACCAGTTCTGCTACCTTTTGATCGTAAATGGTCTTATCATGGAATAGTATATCGTTTTTTCTATCAAGTTGTCCGTCATGATCGTGTGAAATAGTTTGTTCCTCAGTAGCATTTACATATATAATTGATCCATGTCCTAACGTCATTAATTATATTGAAAATAACAATAATGATAGCTACAATACTTTCTCTTTGTTCTATATCTTACTTAGTTTATGGTACTAGTCTCACAGTTTATGCTCAGTCAAACTTGCAGACAATAAAATACAGGAATTTAGTGATAGATTTAGGAAATGGAGTGAAGACTAATGCTCAGCTAACTCTTCCTAATATTGGAAAGGGACCGTTTCCTGGCGTTTTACTCGTTCCTGGTGGTGGACCATCAGATATGAATTATACTTTAGGAGTGATACGTATTGATAACAAAACAGGCTCAAAGATATATCCACCTACCCAATTCTTTCAATTAGCCCAGTATCTATCTGAAAGAGGATTTGCAGTACTTCGATATGATAAGAGGGGTATTGGTGCGAATCATACTATTTTGGACACAAATGTGTGGGGAAATGTAACGTTCAATGATTTGGAAAGTGATACAGAAAAGGCTTTGGATGCATTGATGCAACAACCTGAGGTCAATAAAAGTTCTGGAATAACAATAATTGCGCATAGTGAAGGCACTACTATTATACCAAGAATTGCTATAGACAACCCAGATAAAGTTAAAAATATAGTACTTTGGGGAGCAATAGCTCTGAATATTGTTAAAGACAACTTTTACGTTCTTGAAATTACTTTACCTGTTTTATATGCTCAGAATGTATTGGACAAAAATCATACTGGATTGATATCTGTAAAAGGAGCATCAAAGGATCCTGTTTTTCTATTTTTTGTCAATACTACTGGTAGTGTTACTAGTAGTATTCTGAATCCTAAATACAATACCACTAAAGGCGCTTATATAAGTATCAATAATGAGCTTAAGCCTGCACTTGTTAGACAATTTGAAGAGTACATAAAACAACTGAATACTACTACTAATCAATCATCACCAATATTTCATAAGAAATGTGATCCTACTTCGTCTTGTCCAGTATGGGCTAGATCTCATTTGTTATTATCTAAAACATTAAGCATAATAGGAAATGTCCCTCCAAATGTTGGTGTATTGATACTCGAAGGGGAAAATGATGCCGGTCTTCAACAGGCCTTTTTACTGCAGCAAAGACTAACTGAGGTAAATCATCCTGATCATACATTGATAACTTTTACAAATTTAGGACATTATTTATATCCTTCAGATCAATGGGAAACCGCTAAACCTGGGCCAATACAGCAATATGTTTTAGCAGATCTTTACTCATGGATTGAATCTCATTCTGGGCGTACTGTTAGTGTTTTACCTTCGTCCTATTCTTCTTCCTCTTCCTCGAATAATTCTACTACTAAGTAAAATGATTTCCGATTCTTATCTAAACCCTAAAAAACTGCGTTTGTAGTTAATACTGCTTCACCAGTCTCCTTTTCTTCTTTCGGCTCTTCTAGCAGATCTTCGCCCTCATCATAGTCAGGCTCGTTTGATTTTTTATCATCTCCATTGCTGTTGCTAGACTCTGTCGTCTTAGAAGATACAAACCTAATAGCATCATCCACAACAGCAGCATTAGTAAGTAGATCAAGCTTCATAGAATAACAATCTTTAGCTAGTGGCTGCAAAAGCGGCTGTTTCCTCATGGCGAACATGAATCCAGGAGATTTTTTCTTTGCCTCGATCTCTGACAGCATCTGTAATACCATTTAAAGAATCCCCAGATACTCCGTATATCCTCCTAACTCCAGACGCTATTAGCGAGTCAACTATTATATCTGCAACTCTTTTTGCCAAGGTTACTGATTCATCCTCTAATGCTTACGATGGCCCCAAGACATTGATAGAGATCTCCTCTCTTTGCTCCATGATATTTCTAGATTCTCCATAATCCTGACTAATGCTGCACTATATAGGAAATAGAAAGAGAAGTTTTTGGCAGCTTTGTTGTTGAGACATACACGTTCTAGAGACGTTAATATCACCATGTGGAAATGACATTTGCTAATCAAATTAACCAATACCATGATAAACAGGACTTGAAATCATTGCAACAACTATGACTTGCTGCAAATTAGAAATGAACCATATCTCTATTCGATTTGTTATTACTCAAATGTACGGTGATGTGCTGCTTTGATATGTGATTTAAGAAAATCTGCCAGTGATCCTTTGACTTCTTTAACATTATGTTTAAACAATGTCATTTCTGCAGCAGTTGAAGATACTCCGTTTCCTCTCTTTCTGCAATAGATATTTACCTTCCATTTTTCATCATCAATTTTTGGAAAGTCGGATCTATAGTGAGCTCCTCTACTCTCTTGTCGCAACAAAGCACTTCTAATTATAGCCTCACAAGCAATAAGTGATGATTTCACTTGCAAAGTTAGAACAATATTTTCAATATTATCATTACCATCTGCAATACTGGACTCTTTTAAATTAATATTGTGTTTATTAGAATGAAACTCATTCTTTAGTTCTAAAATTCGCTTTAATCCGTCTTGAAGCCTTGTCTGTTCTCTTACTATTCCTGCATTTTGCATCATCAATTTTTGTAATTCATCACGGAACCTAATTGGCTCTTCAATTACGAAGATTCCTTCATAGTTATCATCATCATATCTATTTTTTTGATTTACAAGATCCGATTTTAGCTGTG
The DNA here is from genome assembly GCA_046724555.1 of Thermoproteota archaeon. Classification (GTDB taxonomy): domain Archaea; phylum Thermoproteota; class Nitrososphaeria; order Nitrososphaerales; family Nitrososphaeraceae; genus JAFAQB01. The sequence goes on from JBKOWU010000292.1 coordinate 27,033, forward strand.
ATGATGTCTCTCTACTTTTCTTTGTATTTCCTTTCCTTTCTTGCGATGCTAACTTTGCTGCTTCATCACCTGCAATTTTTCCAAAAACTACTGTATCTAGCAAGCTATTTCCACCTAAACGATTAGCACCATGAATCTGACTTATTACTTCCCCAACTGCGAATAAACCCTTGACCCTAGTTCGACAGTTTATATCTACTACTACTCCACCCATAGAATAATGTGCAGTAGGTCCAACTTCCATCTTCTCTTTTGATATATCAATTCCATCAAGTTCTTGGAATTGTTCATACATAGTAGTAAGCCTTTCTTGAATTACTTCTTTTCGTATATGAGTTACATCTAGCCAAACTCCGCCATGTTCTGTACCTTGCCCAGAGATTATTTCATTATAAACAGCACGAGCCACTACATCACGTGGCCCTAGCTCGATTCTTTCAGGATCGTAATTTTTCATAAACCTCTCACCTTTTGAATTTAGCAGAATGCCTCCTTCACCTCGTATTGCTTCTGTAGCCAGAGTACCTACTGCTTTCTCTGGCCAAACCATTCCAGTAGGATGAAACTGCACCATTTCCATATCTACTAAATCTACACCTGCTTCATATGCTAGAGCTATACCCTCTCCATAGTTTTCAAAAATTCTAGAACTACTTACTGCATAGACTCGAGTATATCCACCAGCCGCTAGGATTACAGACTTGCATTCAAACGTAACAAATTCTTTTTTTTCGATGTCTATTCCAAATGCTCCTTTGATTTCTTCTTCCTCTTCCTTTACCAGTTGTTCTTCAGCTGTTGCTGATGATCGGGATAATCTTTCTGTATTTGCAGCATCATCGTTACCACCACCATCTAATTTTAACAATAATTTTGTAATGTAAACATTGTCTATCATTTTGATTTTCCTCTGATTTACCTGCTCCATCAAAACGCGAATTATTTCCTGGCCAGTCCAATCTTCGTAAAATACAGTCCTCCTATAGGTGTGAGCTCCAAAAAACCGCTGTGTTAGCCTACCGTCTTTTTCTCTATGAAATCTGGCACCCCAATCTACCAATTCATTTATAGCATCAGGTGCATTTTTGCAAAGTATCTCAACTCTTTCATAATCAGCAAGGAATTCACCTTCTCTTAGAGTATCAGCTGCATGTATAACCCAATTATCCTCTGGATCCATAGTGCCAAGAGCTGCATTGATACCGCCTCTTGCAAGTGTTGTATGAGGGTCTCCTTTTTTACTTGTACTAATTATAAGAACATCAGCACCAGCATCATGAGCTTCAATTGCAGCTCGAAGACCAGCAGAGCCGCCACCTATAATTAAAACATCACAAGTGTAATTCGATTGTTGTTTTTTCATCATATGCTCAGCCAGTTTATTATTATTCATTTCCAATTTAAACTTCTTTACCAGTCATCAACATTATGATGTGTATGTATATTTTTTTAAAATATTATGGATTTGATCTCTCGTTAATCCATAAATCAACGAATTTAATATATGTGAGTTTTGTTGATTAATCCACATTATTTGCAAGAACTTGCTAGATCTTGAAGTCCAAGAACATTTTTTACCTCTTTATTACATTGTGAAGTGTAGTTCTTTAGATCTTCTATCCAGCCTTTTGTTATCTAATTTTGTCTTCTTTGAAATACTTCATTCATTCATGTATAATAGACAAACTTTTGTATCTTCGTTTTTTTAGTTAATCATTTATCGCATTATCATCGAAGGCGTCCACTTGAAGAGCCATATTAGGAACAAACAAATAAGTAAATAAAATAAAAAATATGATTTTTATGGTAGTTTTTAAATCAAAGCAAGAGGTAGTAGATACAGTCAAGAGATGGCTCAAAGAAGAGGAATATGAGGTAAGTTTAGTTCCTGACGAAAGCACAGATTACAATTTCATGATAGTAAAGGGGTATATGGTCTTGAATGTTGGATTTCATAAGAGATCTAGCGACAGCCTAATAGTGGGCGGAAAAATAAGATTCAATCCGGAAGAGCAGTCTATTATAAAAAATATCACAACCAATCTTGAATTGCTTTACGATATTGAGATAATATGTGCACAGCTAAACTTGGAACTTGTAACAACTCCAATAAAAGAAAATGGAGAATATTCTTTAGAAGATATACGACTATTCAAGACATTGTATTTTGATGGACTAACAAAACAAAGTTTTTTTGATTCGCTGATAGGAATATTCAATTGTTTCAGGCTAATTGTGGCGAAATTTGATATCATAGCACGAACAGGAACTGCTCCAGTATGACTCCAGTCCTTTACACGTCGACCTCATAGTAGTTACTGTATTTTCTCGAAAATGCTATTGATTTATTTTTTTATATGATAGGGGGATTTATGAAAATAGCATTTTCTATTGTGTTTGGAATAATAGCTACAATAGTAATAGGAATGGGAACAGGAAATCATGGCGCATACGCAGCTAAACTGACAGCAAGTTCCTATAGTGGCGGATATAGTCGTGGAGTAAAAGACGCTGGAAGAGACTTGCAAGGTTTGAATGGCCATGGCTATGATAGCTCATGCCCTTCGGGTCATACTTCAGTATTTTGTTCTGGATTGTAAAGGGATATGACAATACATGGTATGGACAACGTGTAAGTTCTTCACCACCTCCGTCACAAGCTCAAAGTCAGAGCCAAGGCATCACCAACAATAACAATCCAACAATTATTATAAATCCACCAAAGTGAGAGAAGAGAAACGAACAAGTTAACAGGAAAATAAAATGAGAATAGAGTCTATACTTGCAGGGACAATAATTGTCTCTTTTTTACCCTCTGCTTTAGCTGTATCTCAATACGACAAAGACGGCTTTACTATTTTTCAAGGCAAGTCAAGCGATTACATGTCAGGCTATAGAAATGGTGTAATTAAGGCAGACAAAGACGTGCAACTACTAAATAATGGTACAATAAATGGAATACAAGCAGACCAAAAAGACGTAAAATGTCCGCCTGATTCTGTAAATGCTGATTGGTGCTCTGGCTACAAGGATGGATATTCTGATGAAGCAATGGACCAACTAGAGTAGGTTAGAGAACAATGAGGAAAGTAATCATCTCTACACTATCGGCAGCAATATTAATTGCAGTAATTGGGATACAACAAAATCTGTATGTATGTATGATAGGCAATTGATTCTATACATAAATACAAGTATCAATAAAAATTTGAAGAATTTATTGTTGGACACTTTTTGAATAAGTAACCATAATAAGATAAAAAGCTTGTAAAAGTCCTTATAATGATTTTATATCTTATTTTCCCTCAAATACCAATATATGAATAACCAAAAAGCAATGTTGGCTATTGTTGCAATTGTTGCAGTAATAGGACTAATAGGAGCAGTAGCAGTACAAAGCATACTACTTTCACAACAAGCATCTGCGCGACCAACCGGTTCTGCAAAAGGTCCATTTCATGGATGTAGACAAGGTTCAGAGGCTTTTAAACAAACTCACCACAAGTGTATACACAGAGATTAGCAAACCAACCTTCTTTAATTTTTTATTTGATGGTATGAGAAATAAAAAATAAAAAATAAAGATGAACATCTACCTACAGGTGAAGGTTTTATAGATGATAAAAAAACAGTCAAAGCACTAAAGGATATTGATTATGATAGAACAATTACTTGAGGTTTTTACAAATTGTAGTAATGACACTAAATTATCTGCAGATAAACTTAGGACCATATGGTCGGCTTAGGAACAATCTTTTTCTCTTCACATAGTTTAAAACCATCCATTTCTGGCATTTTTATGTCAAGAAGCACAAGATCGTACAAACTAGTCTTAAAGTTATTTAATACCACGACAGGATTGTCAAACGAATCCACCATGAATCCATTCTCCTCTAACACGGTTTCATCATCTACCAGTAGGATTCTTTTCTTTTTGTTCTTGTTATTGTTATAGTTACTGAATCCCAACTGGTTTCATTCTCTTCTCTTCTATTCTTTTCTGTCATACAATTGGCAGAGTAAAGTGAAAAACAGCTCCTTTTCCGTCAGTATTATTCTCAGCCCACATCTTCCCACCGTGAGCTTCTACAATACTTTTTGAAATATAAAGGCCAAGTCCAGTGCCTTGATAAGATTTTGAAGCAAACTTTTGAAATAATCTTGGTAATACCTCAGGATGTATGCCTGTGCCACTATCTTTTACACTTACAATAACCTTGTTTTCTCTCTATTCTTTCTTTGAAGATATTATGATAAATCCTTCCTTAGTAAATTTAATAGCGTTGCTTAACAAATTAAATATTACTTGATTTAGCCTTTCCTTATCTGCTTGTATAAGGAGAGAGTCATTATTCTCATATTTATCACGCTGATATAACAGGCTGACACCATTTTTGTTCTCATGACTTCTCTTAGCATCTTTATAGCATTTGATATTATTTCATCTAAATTAAGCGGTTCTATCTTAAGGTTAAGATTTTGACTTTCAATTCTTGTAACATCAAGTATATGCTCACTTAGGAGTTGCAATCTATTTGCATTTCTAATTACTACTTCTAACATCTCTTTTTGTTTTTGTTTTTCATATGGGGACACATTTTCGTCTATCCTAGAATAAATGATTTGAGTAAGGCCAAGTATGGGTTGTATAGGAGTTCTTAGCTCATGAGCTGCTAAATTGATAAACTCCTTTTGTGTTTTATCATGTGTCTTTAGTTTTTCATGTGCTTTCATTAGTTCTTCATATACGTCAGATTGTTTCCATAGATTTTCAAATATTGCAACATAGGATAAAACACCTGCTTTACTATTAGAGTAAGTTGACAATCCTATAGCTCAACAAAAGTTGCTTTTGTATCATCTTTTAATTCCATAACCAAGGATGCCTTTCTATCAACTATTAGAATTGTGGATTTAGTCTCAGATATTTGTTCAATGTACCTGAAACCTATTGGACACGAAGAACAATATTCTTTTAATTCTTGTATTTTTTGTTCCACGAGGCTGTTCGCAGATACCAGTATTCTAACTTTAACATTTCTTTCTCTTGCTGCTCGTACAGCCAATGGTATAGCACCAATCTTATCTTGTCTTAGAAAAGCATTCACGGTTGGAAATATCCATAGTATTTCTTCTGAAGCTGTCTTTACAATATCCAGGTAACGATCCTGCGCTCTTAATGAACTTGAAATAATTTCTATATCTGCTAGGTCAACTCGTGCTTCAATATCTCCAGCATCAATGCCATTTTTCCATAATTCCTCAAATATACGATTATAATGACGAATGTAAGCGGGCTCATTGCTAACTAAAAGGCTTTCCATTAATTTACCTCCTTCCATCTATAGTAGCGTAGAAGTGTTTGTTATCAACTGCAAAATACATAGGTGTTAGATTTTTTACATGTCTTATCTGTATTCCTTCTTTAAGGAATGTTTTAATCAAGTCTATATTCTCTTTATCTATAAAAATAATCCATCTTACTCCTCTTCCTCTTGTTCCTCCTTCTAGTCCTTTTCTTTGTTTGTCTACTATTGCTTTATATTCGTCAAAGAAGTTATTATAAACTAATTGCATCCCACCAATTGAAGAGCAAACTGACCTTTCATAGGCATTTTCAAGAACAGATTTCATGTGATTGAATATGTCCTCCTTATCCTCAATTACTTTGGTTTCTAAAGGTTCTATCCTTCATTCTTCTATTTCTCTTATTCTTTGTCGTGCAGGTATTGCTTTGCTCCAAAAGGAATCAAAAATATATTGCTGATGTTGTACTACTTCTTTGATATTACTATAGATAATTTGAGATGATATCTCTCCTTTTTTATATAAAGCCATAGGCGCAAGGTACCAGGTGCCGAAGCTCATCAACAATGGATGTCAGCATTTTACAAAAAGAGATATTTTTAGACGTTATTTCAGTGAGATATCTGAGTTTAACTTCTCTTTTTTTAATATCGACAAAGGATTTCTTTATTTGTTCTATTTCAATGGCTAACTGTGGCCGTGTATAATTCATACAACTATCTATCTTTTGTTTAGAATTGGCAAAGAATCGTAATTCTGCACTCAGGACATTTTCAGTACCATAATACACCTCAGTTCTTTTATTACTTGCATCTGAGTAGTTGAAAGATGTATCCTCATTAGATAGTATCATGTTATACTCTACTTGCAATAAAAGACCTAATTACGATTATTAATTACATATTTCCGCCTTACTTATCATGTCATGTCCTTGCTACTGCAGCTCTTTTTTCAATCACAATAAACTCTTCGTTTAGCTTTTCTCTTATTATATCTAATCTTGCGACCACACCAACAAGTTTGTTATTGTTATTATCGTTTTCTACTACAGGTACTAATACAATTTCTTTTTGAATCATAATATCAATTATATCCTCAAGTGAGGTATCTTTCTTTACAACTGATGGATTTGGAGTCATAATATCTTTTGCTACGATTGTACTGAGCTTCTTGTTACCATTCTTACGTATAGCTTTGAGTATGTCAATTGCGGTAACCATGCCTATTACAGCGCCTCTACCATCAACTACAGGTACTCCATTGAACTCTCCGGATAACAGCCTTGCGCTAATAGCTTCTGCATTGGTATTTTCTTTTGCAACTATAACTTGTGGAGACATCAGATCACTGGCATTCAATTTTAATAATCCTTCTTACATGATTGCTCAATATGCTTTAATATGATTTCAAAACATTAGTAATTATACAAAAAACAAGGATCCTGCAAGAAACATCATAAACTACCTATAATTATAGATAATATTCTAGCCAGCTTCAAAATCTGCTGCTAGTGCTCTTAATTTTACGCTATACTAAATATATTGAGTACTACCGCAGGAAAAACAAGACTATTATGGAAGCAGAAGAAGCTTGTTGCTGACATTCCATGATACGGATAATAATACGATGGGCTTTATCCTTCTGTCAGGATATTCAATTAGTTTTTTATTTCTTCGACAGTGGGTATGCGGTCATTAGCATGCTTTTTAACTCGGGGAACAGAGTGTGATATTATATCCCAAAAGACGCCAATACGATTCATTTTACAAAATAATTTGAGTGCTTTAAGATAATTCCTTAAAGTTCCTGATGTAATCTCCGCTTTGTCTATTCTCTCTGTCTGGAATAAGACGAATTTAATTACCAGGTCTTCCAGCTCTTCCTGAGATTTAGACCTGGCAAAAAGATAGAAATTGGTAGCTTTTTGCTCTACCCCGTGGCCTTCAACTTTACAAAAGTCCAAGAATTTTTCTAACAGGTTTGGATATTGCCTTTTAACTTCCTTGGATTTTAGTGCCATTTTGAATTTTGAATAAGGAGATAACACTGATGTAACTGATAAATCAGCAGTGGTTGCATGAACTGACATTATAATACTATGATTTGTAGTCCTATAAAACGATACACTAGTGAAGCGGGTTCGGTGGGATTCGGACCCACGACATTTTAACCCGTGATAGTGACTGGTTAAGAGCCAGACGCTCTGCCTGGCTGAGCTACGAACCCGCAACGATGAGCACAGGTTGTGGTTATTTAAATGAAACTGGGAAGCAGTCTCTAATATACTACGAAAAATGCCTACAGGCAGAGGAATATCGGAGATCAAATTACGGGTTGCTTCAATATTATTGATTTCTCTCTTGTAATAGATTGACTGATTTGCGAAGAATCATTTAATAATTTTGTCAGTAAGACATTAAAAAACTATACTACTTTTGACCTGTACTTTGAACAGCTAGGATTTGTCTAAGCAAGCTTTTTCTAAGAAAGATATTTTGAGAGCTAAATCAAAAGTATGTAGAGTTTAGAGAGCTCGGATTGAGAATAGCCAAAGAATATATCCTTATTTTTTTCAAGTAAATACCAATACTTTGATTCAATTTTTAGATATTTCGTTAAGGAAGGCTCAGTTCTATAGGCAGGGTTAAAAACGACATTACTGTTGATGATGGTTCTATATATAGCGCTCCTGCTGCTATTGATATAAAACAAAGCAAACAACAAATTCGTGTATTTATTATAGGCCATGACATCAACGTGAATTTTTCACTTGTGCTCAAAGCTTTGCTAGAAGGACTGATAGAACTAGTAACTAAATCACTTATTACATTCAGTGATATAACAGCGACATCCATTGCGTTTTCAATCAAATTTTAGCATTAAAAGAAAGCAATCCCAGAGTCAACGTAATAGTTGTGAGCCATTTTAATTAAGATCGAAGAGAGATAATTTCGCAATATGCTACCTTATATCAAGGCAGATGCTATTCTTCAAAAGCCATTCCATAAGAAGGTTAAATGATGTAATAGTTTGTGCATAATTATCAGACAACTCATTAGACAAAATCTAAATTTCATATATGTGATTTCAATATACTTACACAAGAGCAAACACAAAAGTTCGTAAACCAGCATGGACAAGTACTCATGATAGAAGAGATAGGTGCATTCAATGGTCGCTTATTAAAGAAAGCACTTCAGAATTACTCTCTCATATCACTTGTACCATTTTAGACCATGCTATGGCAATTATATCAAGATATCTCATCTCAAAGAAAACAAAGAAAATTGGAGCAAATCAGGGCTACTTTATGTTTTTCATATCTAATTGTATACATCCTTGTCAATGTTCTTTTTCTTCACTTAATTGATTTTACTTTATCAGTAAATTATGTATCTTTAACGTCATTTAGTATTGCATCTAACACTTCAAGTTCGTTACCTTCCCCACATTCTGTAAAGAAAGGAATCCTGGAGAGTCCGAAGTGTCAGTATCATTACCAAGATGTTTTAGCATCATTTGTGAAACCTTGCGTTCAGTTTTAGCTATAATATGGCCTTAATGATGCAGGTATTTACGGGGCAAACAGGCCATCATAGGCTACACGACTATGGACGCACGATTACATTACATTCGATCGTGACTCTATACGTGTCTCTAATATTTGTTTATCTCACAAAGTCTGAAAGCTGTTTTGTTAGGCGTACGGTTTTCTTAGGATCTTTGTTTTCCTTAGAAAAGAGATAACACAATATGATATGATCAACTCCCATTTCTTTAATCTTTTGCATATCACTGCCTATTTGATCAATAGTCCCATTCAATAGAATCCTTTCTCCAGATTTGGAATACTTAGAATCTGTTTGGGGATAAGCTAAAACAAAAACTCTAAAATTGTTTTTGTTTTTATTTGTTCTAGTAGCTTTGTCTTTTAACATTCTTATGTTGTTATGTAGATAATCTAAAGATGCAATTCCAACTCCCATTGATGCCAGCCAACCGTTGGCTTCGTTTTTTATTATTCTTGGAAATGTTTTTGAGCTCCAGCCTCCCAGATAAATTTGGGGATATGGTTTCTGTATAGGTTTTGGTCCTATTTTTGATGCTGGGATATTATAGAACTCCCCTTTAAACTCAACAACATCATCCATCCATATCCTTTTTAGCACCTCGACAAATTCAATAGCTCTCTTACCTCTATACTTAAATGGAATATTGCAAGCTTGATATTCATCTCTTGACCAACCAATACCAAGTCCACAAATAACTCTTCCTTGTGACAAAACATCGAGAGTTGCAAATTGTCTTCCCAATATTATAGGGTTGTGAAATAGCATATCTATAACAGATGTTCCTAGTGCAATTTTCTCTGTATTAGCAGCGGCAAATGTAAGTAGCTCTAGTGGATCGAATACATTCTGGGCACTTACCGGAAGAGTTCCATCTTTGGTTCCCCTATAGGGGGTCTGCGGCTTCAATGGCCATAGAAGTCTGTCTAAAACCCATAAAGAGTCAACATATTCTGCCTCGGCTGCCTTTGCTAATTCAATTACATTTTCTCTTGTCGCCAGTTCTCCTACCTGTGGAAGAGTTATGCCTATCTTCATGCTGTAGCAACAGCTTTTCTGGAACATCCCCTCCTAAAAGATTTTTTACATTAACATAGCATAATAGGGAGGAGGAACATTTTGTCATGTTCTTTCTAAGCCTGAGGAACGTATCATGAGCCTGATATAGAAAGAAACTCTGCTGGGCTACTTTCTGTTTTATCAATAAGAGATAACTTAAATATCTTTATGTTTGCAGGCGGTAATAATACGGAAGCTCTTGAGTCTAATCATCTACCATACAAAAGCTTGGGCTAGCAAGGAAGGTTTACTACACTAGATTAAAACAGCTTATAAATGCAGGTTCAATTGATCAATCCGACTGGGTATATAAATATAGAACACTTAGATTATTTTTCAAAATCACATTCCAAGCATAATGGAACATATGAAAAATACAAAGTGAAGATGATTGATACGTTATGGCATACCAAACATGTTACCGAAGACGAGCTTGCAAATTTTTTAGTAATCTAAGCGGTGGTATTATCAGTTCGATAGCAGCTGCAGATGCATGATCGACAAATATCGAATTTGTGTGGATATATCATGACATGGTATCTGCTATAGTCGAAAGAGTTGAATTCTGCAACAATGAAATCCTGCTTGCAGGTAGATACCTTGATGAGATAATAATAAATAGCGTACTTCGCAAGGCTAACTCTTTGAGAATTATTGTATTGTATTCTAAACCAGTTTGACAGTATTTAAGAGCATATCTGATTTAGCAGTTAGCAGAGTAAGCCGAATTTTATTCTCCTTTTTTAAACTAGCAGGATTTTCTACATGAATACTACAACTAATGAAATCTGCAATAAAATATGAAGAAATCTCATTTTCGGCCTGACAGACTTAATTGCCAAGGCATCATCTGTTTTCTTGCTTATTCTTAAAATAAACACCAATGTAGCTATGCAACTGCTAATGATAAGGTATATTCCTGAGGGATTGATGAAGATGATTCTATGACTGTTGGTATTGCTACCAACACTGAGATCATCACGATAAGGATAATAAGTCAGCGACAATGTCATAACTAGTATCATTATAGGTATTGATAACATCACCAAAATACAATATCTTATTCCAAGAACTATTGGAAATGTACGTCTACCAACTGCTCTATCTCCTTTCAAGTCTCCAATATCTCCAAGAGGTCCTAAAATAAAAAAGAAAGCAAAGAAGAACAATGCAGCGTATATGATCGGTAGCAGAGACGAGAAGAAGAAGGTATTGTTATCGTAACTAGCATACGTTGTAGTCGTTATAGCCGCAACCCCTCCTAACAAAGATAACAAACCTGCGCCTGCTGCAGTTACCACTGTCTTTAAAGGAAATTTATGTTTTAGATTTAACTTTGGATGTGAGTAGGCAATGCCTAATGTAATAAATAGCACTGAAATACATATGGTATACAGACCCATAGAAGATACAAGCAATAATGCAGTTCCATTCAAAACAGATACTATGATAATGAGTTGTTTCCTTGTAGATTTTCCCGTTACAGATGGCCTATTTGTTTTATTTATTTTATCGACTTCCATGTCTGCAATGTCATTATAAATATAAGTTGCAAGAGCCATAAAATAACTAGCAATTACTACTTGAATAGAAATCCTGTAATCAATCGTAGTGGTATGAGATCCTAGTATTGATGACACCAAAGTAGCGAAAGCAAATATGTATACATTTGATCGTGCTTTAACATAATAGATAAAAGCCCTCAAGTATTGAATTAGAGTATCACTATTGCTAGTTCTATTGTTTAACTGTAGTTTATCAGATCTGATTTTTGAGTTTGTTTTCGCTGGTTTATTGCTACATACCTGTTCTGCAATCGCATCTTCGCTAGATTTTGCTATTTTTTCACCATTTTTGGAGATTTCTTGACGAAAGTGTAGATATTGCATGAATTATCTATAAAGTTCCCATTAATAAAAACTATGTAGCATCATCGTGTGTTTTATGTAATATAGTTACATCGCAAGGAAACTAATTTGAGGTTGATACTGATAGGGGTGCAAAGTTTGATACTCCAATTTTTCAGTTCGTTACTTACCCTGTAACGCCTTTAGAAAGATTTAATTCGTAGTCTTTCACAACTTATAACATTCATTTAGTGTTAGTATAATAAAAGAAATAGAATTGCAGTGTTTGCGATCATGCATTGACAGGATTTTAATTGTCTATCTCTGCCTAGTTATGATAATGGTCGATTGAGTCAATTGTTGGCTGAACCTTACTTACTTTATTACTTCTAGGACCTTCTGTCAAACGTGTTTTTCAAACTCATAAGCCATTATTCCTCCTACAGCCACACCCGCAGCAAGGCCAACAGGCCCTCCAATCACTAGTCCTACTGCTGGCAAGGCAAGACTGCCAAACCATGCTCCAGAAGCAACTTCGACCGCATGATCATCTGGATTTCCAATTATTAGGCTACTATAGAATTAAGAGTAGCTTAATGCTATACCATTAAGAAGGCCCTTGTATTCTGAAACAATCTGTAGGTCTTTTTGACCTTTCAGCAACTGCTTTATGTTAATATATAAATTATCTAAATCTGTGTTTAATCCTTTGTAATGTTGTACTTTGCTCACAATGGAGGGAATTTACTATGATCTATTTAAGTTATTAATGAGAAAATTTAGGTTTACATTTGTACGACGTTCGTATTACGTCAATAAACACATATAAAATGCGTTCTATACGATGCTATTGTTGAATGGATCGTATTAAGCGAATATCGAATGAACTTTTGGAGAAGTATCCAGACAAATTCAGCACCGATTTTGCCGAAAATAAGGAGGTAATAAAACAAATAGCTGTAGTTAGATCCAAATTACTAAGAAATAAAATAGCTGGGTATATAACGTCATATCTGCACCGGCAAGCAGTAGAGAAAGAGATGGCTGTAACCTCGGAAGGAGAAGAGATTACTGAATCAGAGCTAGTGGAAGAAGGATGAAAGTGTGAGTTGATAGACATAAAACTTTTAGGTGGTATCAGAAAGGTAGCAGGTAAGCCAAACCTAGTTTTAGATAAACACATTGCGTCAGTGTCAGAGATTTTAGGATTCTTAAGACAAAATCTTATAGACCCTACAAATTTTGATGCTGATAATATCTTAGTAACAATAAATGGAGCTGATTCTTCATTATTGTCCCATGACGAGAATATTGTAAAATCTGGAGACACTGTAAAAATTGTAACGATTGTCCATGGCGGGTAATGTTAGGACATAGAGGCCGCTAAACTGCCTTTATTTTATAATATACAGTAATTCTAACTGCCTACCTATGTTAAGGGCAAACTATTGAACAAGCTTCAAGATATTTTTGGCTGCAAACTTATAGCATATGATATAGGGTATAGTCTATAGTATTCAATGATATTAGGCGGAGCTGCGCTCATTAAGATCATCAGATAATCAAAATAAATTAATTAATAATCAGTTGTTGACATGCAATTGTATCCATCTGTAAATTACATGAACTGCCTGCCAGTTATAACCGCTGTCATACTGTTAAAGGTAGCAAAAAGGGATTGAGCCACAGAAATGCTAACCATCAAACTTTTTCAATGGTACAGTCAAAATCGTAGCGAATCATGTTCTAGACGTTATTATAAGCATTTTGTTTTATTTCTAGGGAAAGTTATAAACTACTACCCATTCGGCCATATGACTTGTATTACCCATAATACAAGTAGCTATTTGGACAGAGCAATAATCAGCAATCATTTCTAATGGATCTTTTTATTACTCGGAAGTGAAAAAATCAAAAGTAATAAAGTTGATAATGCCTTGAATGCCTCAATCTTTGTGGAGTTATCATTTCAAATTTATGGCTGAAAAGTCTTCTGCGAGTATAGATAAAATTAACTAGAAGAAGTATATTGTAACCTAGTGCATAATATTCACTGTACGTAGAGCAATGAGTATAATCTATTGTCACCATTTTCATGATTACGTATTGCTGGAGCAGTTACTCTTACTGCTAGCCAAAAAATGGTCTGCGGGTGTTAATATCGAAGACGGTCTTCTAGCACCGCCCACGTCAAATGATAAAAGAGACAAGCTTCATCTTGAAGGAATGCCCAATTCACAAACTAAGAAATTTACTAATTCAAGAGGTTTATTATGAGATTAACGGATCGCGTATGTTCACAGCTATTTATAATTTATAACTTTACGGAATACTTACAACGGCTGCACATAGTCTTCTCTTCAGACAGGTCTTATATTCTTATATTGGGCCCATCAAAAATATCGTAAAGCAGCCTGTTCTTTTCAAATCTTACGTGGTTATATCGTCTCACTCGGCTTTTCAAAATAAATAGCATATGAAAGATTTATAAAAAAAAGAAGTTACATGAATGCTTAAGACTTAAATGTATATTGTAAAATAGTTATATAAAATTGAATTCATATAATGAAAAGTAAGAGGCAATTATACAAAATAGGTACTACGTTTGTGTTAATTATCGGTACTAAGGCAATTGAAGCAAAAGATATCGGGGCGGTCATTGACGATTTACGTGGTATTTCGGCTCGGGTATCAGTGCAAGTTATTGATGCAAATATCGTCTATGGCATTGAGCATTTACTTGAAGTCATGAAAGTAACCTTGGAATCCAAAAAAAGAAGAATTATGATCGCAAAAAATCCTGAAACAGATCTTTTGCTTAGACTATCCTACACCAACCAAATATCAGCCGGCTTGAAGTATGGCGGTATCAAAAATGATGTTAACTGTTGCTTTGTTATCTTTGCTGAAGACAAGAAGGAATTGTTGAAGGTTAATGAGCATATCAATAAATTTGACATAGACGACTCTGTTTTGAGGCCCAATGAGGAAAAGAGAATGATGATCTCATCCAAAATAGGTCTTAAGTACAGCTTAGCTTTGTTTAAGGGGGATGACGGTTCTATTTTCACGAGATTTATCTGTGAAAAATCATGCCTTATTACACCGTAGTATCATTGTAACTAAAATTGCCGTTAGTACGATTACTACTGTTTCGCTTTTCTACCACTGATCTAAATATTTGATCGGGCCTTAATATCGAAACCCCAGCAAACGCCCCAATAATTTCGACAAGTACAATCCAATCTGGATTTTTCAACTGAACTTTATTGTCAATTTTACTTGCAAGTGTCGCAATTATGTCGGCATGGCTCAAAATTGTATGTCTTTTTTCTACTGTTATTCTAAATGTATCCTGAGGATGCATTTTTGGTGTAAGGCTTTTTACGGCGTTAGCTATATCCTCAAGGTTGGTATGTACCATCAATTCTATTGGTATTAGTCTTAGGATATAACGAACCTGCCAAGGTTCATTTTTTACCAACCGCCGTAATGAATCTATGACTTGAAAAAGACCAAGGTTGGTATATGCAACCACGATACCATTGATATCTGTAATTTCTACATCTTGCTGATGATCTCCCAGTAATTCAAGAAGACCTAAGAGTTCTTCTTGTGCGTCCTCTTCTCCATATTTGAAGGTAGAAGCTATTATATTAAATCTGATTGCTGTCATGAAAGTATAATTATGGGCCCTCTATAGCAAGCACTTTGCGAAGTTCTTCTGATTTTATTGCTCCTTCTCTAATAATCTTTGGAGCAGTAGGATCAACTATATCTACTACAGTGGATTCGATTCCTTTATCAACTGTTCCTCCATCGAGAAGTGCATCAAAATGGTGTAAAGAAGATGACATAACTTCTAAGGCACTCTTAGGTGGCTTTTCGCCTGAAATATTAGCACTAGTGCCTGCTAGATATTTACAATGTTTGAGCAATTGTAGAATACATTTATTATTTGGGATTCGAACTCCGATGATCCTTTTCCCTGCAGTCAATTGAGTTGAAATATTATTATCTTTGAGAGGAGATACAATGGTAAGTGCGCCCGGCCAGTAATTCCTAGCTAGCAGCTTTCCTATTTTGCCAAGCGACACAATTTTCTCAACATCCTCTAGCCTTCCGGCCAAAATAGGCAGTGGTTTTTTTTTATTCCTAGCCTTTATCTTAAAAATCCTTTGAACTGAAACGTCATTGTATGGATCACAGCCTATTCCATAAATTGTGTCAGTAGGATAGACAACTACTCCTCCAGAACTTACTACTGACGCACATTTGTATATGTCTGCATTATTACTGCAATAGTATGTGATCTTGGTTTGCATTACGTCTTTCCTCCAGATCATATGATAATTGGCAAGATACTTCTGTGCATTTCATATTTGTTAGCAAAACTGCTCCTAATAAAAGTAATTCCACAAAATAATTGTAGGAGGTGACAAGGTTTTAAAACAGCTGCATTTAGTGCAAGGAATGACGCGTTATTCCCTATAGGGGACCATGAAAGACATGTAAAGCTGCCCCATCCAATAGATGAAAAACAGCTATTTGTATCAACTATTGCAATTGCTAAAAATTATGATCCCAGATTTCTGAATGAAATAACATGTTTCTGGCTAAGATTTAAATGAATTTAATATCCGCAACAGATCAATATGTTATTACAACGGAATGCGAGAAAAATACCAAAAAGGACAAGGCTAAGTGATATCAACTGGCAGTTTGTGTAGAGAATAAATCATTACATATTCACTTTACGCCAGATCTAATAAAAAATGCCATGTGGAATGAATTCGGAAACAACTTAGGAGAATGTATTTTATATGCTAAAACAAATAATATATGCATTATGCATAGTGGTCTAAAAAGTATTGCATTACAATTATGCACCTGTACTTGGATCGAGATAATGACTGGTGCAGGAATAACCTTGTACCTGCTGTATCTTAACAGCTATATGCTAGCAGCTATAACAGCATCTGTGTTTGCGCCTCTAATAAGATTTCATTTTATAATGACAAGAATATCAGAACCAGAAGACTATTGTAACAAGTCAAGGTGTCTTAGCTCAAATTTGTCATGAGATGAGGAAACCCATATGACCACAGCATTTTAATTTTGAATATTTATTAACTCCGGGGTTTCGTTCTTAAAAAAGTCATCGTCAAAATAGTGATTGCAGAGGCAGCAAATCCTCCATATGCCAAGTTATTCTGGTATGGTAATATTATTGCAGATCCAATGAATAATGCAGATGCAAATATAATTCCTCCAAAAAAGCTGTAACTCCTCCGTTGCCTACTTTGATACTGTTCTTGTGCCTCCAGATATGTTTTGAGTAAAGGCGCGACGCTGAGTGACGCCTCAATACCCTTAGCAAATCGCTTGAATGAGACTCTTATTTCCTCGACATAAGCCTCTTTTAATAGTCCTTCTTCTTCAAGCAAATTCTTAAGAACCTTCACAAACTGAAATCTTACTTGATGATAATGGTAAATTCCTTCTATGATTGAGGCCATGCGCATGTACAATGCAAGGTTCTTTGGCAGCCGAAATGGAAATTTGGCCATCGTTTTATTAGAAAGGTCCATCAAAGCTTTTACTTCCATCTTGTCTACTTGATTACCGTACAAAGATTGGATGCTTAGGTCGATTCCTTTCTCTACGATATAACGATTCAGACCTGGTTCTAATGTACCGAGTTCAATTAAGACGTCAACTGTTCTTGAAGGGTCCTTTTCTACCAAGCCAAGGTAAAGTCTGACTAACCTAACGCGAGTTTCATTATCGAGCCTTCCTACCATACCATAATCATACAGAATTATCGTTCCATCGTCATCGACTGATATGTTGCCTGGGTGCGGATCTGCGTGAAAAATACTGTGACGCAATAACATTTTAAAAAATATATGATGTATGCTAATCACAAGTTCCTCTCGATTAATACCCTTTGCATCCAGTCCGGCTATATCTGTGATCTTTGTTCCGGGGATATATTCTAGCGTAAGAACATGTTTGGATGTTCGATCTAAAAACACATTTGGTATACGTATCTTACGATCATTTCTAAGGTTGCGCTTGATAGCAATCAAATTTTCTGCTTCAACCCTATAATCCATTTCTTCGTGGATTGTTTCAATGAATTGTGATAGCATACCTTCTGCTGAGAATCGCAGGTTGGGATCAATAAAACGAGTACCAAGCGGTAGAATTTTCTTTAGTATATAGATATCTTTTTCTATAACTTCTTCTATGTTTGGTCTACTTACCTTTACGATAACTTGCCTGCCATTATATTTTGCAACATATACTTGACCGAGGCTTGCCCCAGAGATGGCTGATGTATCGAAAGTCTCAAAGATACTGTCAATTTTTCCAAGCTCATTTTCAATAATGGGTCTTACTTTTACGAATTGGTCAGGTGGGACTTCGTCTTGAAGCCTTGCAAGTACTTCTAAATACGGCATCGGCAAAATATCGGCGCGTGTAGAAAGCCACTGCCCCAATTTTATATAAGATGGACCGAGCGTAATGAAGGTTTTAAGCAGCTTCTCTGCATGCTTTTTGTATTTGTTCGTGTCAACGTTTTTTCCTTCCCGTCTAATCCATTCGCGTCTATCTTTTCTAAAACTGATTATACATGGTAAAAGCATAATCACGACTTTTAAAATAGCTATCTTTGAAGGAGCTTTACGCCCTTCTGCAGTTTTTCTGTAGGCTATACTGTCTATAGGTATTTTTTGTCGCCGTCTTCCTATCTGCTCAGAAGGTTTCAAATGGATTTTGTACACTCGATTCTCTTTATTATTCCCTTAACAATATTGCCCATGAAATAGGACATCGAACCAGCTATTGAACCTGAAACGCAAGCCGAGATTATTTCATTATTCGGTTGAGATCCAACCTTTTTAACAATATTTTTGTTATTGTTATGTATGATGATACCTACGCGTGTTCCGACAGAAATTGCAGCTAAAATAGCCACTAAATACTGCGGAGCATCAAACAAAAGGTGTCCTAAAGCATCCTTGTTTGGATCGATTTTATCCATATGAGCAGTGTAATATTCATTATATTCACGGATGTGGAGATTGCCAAGACGAAACTGCCTAGTTGCGCCCTTGCTGTCACCAAGCTGAGTCTCTTCATAATCTATTATAGGTCTGGCTGATTTGGGTATCACGATGTCATTTTCATCGCTAACGAAGTGCTGCACATGGATCAGATGGTAGATTAACATATAAAATTAACTCGATTTTTTGATACAGGATGTGTCATTGCTTGAAGTTTATGCTAATTTACATACCATAAGCTCACGTTAAAGAAATATAGCTACTCTCGCTGCAGCAACGTGTTATGTTTAGAAAAGATATCAGCCGATATGATATTGCAAAGGAAAAAGACGCTTTGGCCAGCGAAAGAATACAACTTTTGTCAAGTAACAAGATTTACGAAGGCAGCATTTCGATCAGAATAGATAGATATGAGCTGAATAACAAGGTGATCGAAAAGGAAATTATCGAACATTCACCTTCTGTAGGTGTGGTTCCCATCCTGCGAGGAACACATATTCTTTTTGTAACACAATATCGTCATGCCGCTAAAAAATATACATTAGAAATTCCCGCAGGTAAAGTAGAAGAAGGTGAGATTCCAAAGCAGGCTGCGCTTAGAGAAATGCGCGAAGAGATAGGTTACGTAGGAAAATTACTTCCTATATTGAGATGTTATCTGTCTCCAGGATATAATACCGAGCTGATGTATGTATTTGTTGCAACACACTTAAGGAAAGTAAAAGACTTGAGAGAGGATAGAGATGACGATGAAGAAGATATCGCCGTGAAGTCCATGAGGTTGACGACGGCTATAAGGAAATGCATTGTTGGAGGAATTGAAGATTGTAAGACCATTGCCGCGCTGCTTGCTTACGCAAAAATGTCCAAAATGAGACAGAATATTTTGCTCCACTGAATATAAGATAAATAGTCTTGACACATACGCGTTGATATAAGCACATGGGGGGAGTTTGCCTTGATGATGCGGTTCTAAGTGAGGCAGCAACTTCTAATAAACTGGTTATTTTTCTGGCATCAGGTGCTTTTCAAAATGATGTAGCTATGACCCATTCTACGTTAACGTATATCGGAGCAGTATTTGTAACTTTTGGTACTCGACATGCGAGAATTTGTCATGTTACAATGCTTCTATTTCCTCCACTACTAATCTTGTATACTGGTTCAAATAATGCATAGTCGTTAGTTTTTATTCACAATGATTCATTGATTTTCCTCATCGTATAGTTTGCTAATTACGCCTGCCAATTTGATATCGTAATTGCTTATGCCACCCATATCATGTGTTACCAAGTCAATGCTAAGCTTGCTATATACATTAAACCATTCTGGATGGTGATTCATCTTTTCAGCCTCCATAGCCACTTTTGTCATAAACCCAAATGTTCTTACAAAGCTCCTAAATTCAAAAGTGCGGTTCAGTTTACCATTCACCACGTTCCATCCTTTGAGGTTCTTAATTTGATGTTTAATTTCTTCATCAGATAGCTTTTCATAGCTATCGCCTCTGATAGTGTTATTATCCATACGTACCAATATATTTTCGAACTATCAATTAAGATAAGCATCAAGAACGCAAGCAGCTATTGCAAATGTTCCAAGTAAATATATAACAATCATCTATTAAACCGACAATTTTTAAATAAGCTAGGATAAAAGTAGCGGACCATCGCCTAAGATGGTATATCAATTCATAGCGGTTAAGGAAATAATAGAATCATATTTTGTCATCATGCCAAGTGCATCGACCGAGGTCAACCTGATTCTAAAATACTTTACTCATAGATCAGTCATTATTCTTAATGGAATCATGTATTATGCACCAGAATATTATTTAATTTACATTAATTTTATCTGGATAAGTAGTTAAATAGAAAACGAGTCCAAATGGCTACAGGAAATAATGATATAGATGGCAATGCGCACACCTTTCAGTTTTTGAAAGGTACGTCAATATTGAGACATACTAGAAAAACGGCGAAGCTATTAGAACACCAATCTGGTTCGTTGTTGATAATGCCAAAATATGTAGCAGAATCGATCTCAATTCTGGCAAGGTAAAATGGGCAAGAAACAGTTCACATGTACAGATATCCCCATTTGATGCTCGCGGAACGTACGGCTCTATGCGTTAACGTTAGCGTTGTTAGAATACTCGAAAATTGGAAATACCAAGCCATTTAGTGAAGAGAAACAATCATAATTATAAACATAATCAAATAGATATATGTGCTCTAATAGAGTAGGCATATGCTAACTATAATGCGAAATTAGGAAGGAAAAGACATGCAAATATTAAATCATTTTTGCACAGGTGTAGTTTAAAATTATTATAAATATTTTTGATATCAGATGTGATCATAGATGTGAAAGCTAGGAATTAGCCTTATTACTTTGCCATGACCTTTAAATATATATATATGAAGTTGCCATAAAAAGGTTGTGCCTGAGACGGTAACGAGCGAGGAGATATTCTCAATCTTATCTGACAGAATATCTACGAACATCATTAAATCAGCGTATTCCGGCCTCAGAGCATCTTCTAAAAATTATATCGGCAAAATAAGCAAGAAGCAATTTTATGTTAGACTCAAGCGTCTGCGTGAGGCTGGGCTAATTGAGAAGCGTGACACTTTTTATAGAACTACTACTTTAGGCTCTCTAATTTATAATGCACATATAAAAACACTCGAGGAAGCTCTTGCGAACTTCTGGCAGCTCAAAGCTATAGATGTCTTGAAAACAAGAAAGGATTTCCCTTCCTTTCAAAAGGAAATAGTCATTGATGAAATCATTCGAGGTAGTAATTTAAAGGATATTGTAAACTTAACACATCTATCTGGTTTTGCTGTAATTAAGGATTTTAACCGTCTTATCGTTGAGGTACTTAAGGTGATTGACAATGCTCAGAAAGAAATTTACTTTGCAACGCGGTACCACGATCCGCACGTTTCAGCTAGAACATTTGAGAAATTCGCTAAAGGTGTTACTATTCACTTCCTCGATGCTAACCCTGAACCTATAAGCATTGAAAACAGACTCAATGCAATACTAAGAACTCCTCCAAACAGAGAGACTTTTGAACTTATTAGCAACATGATAAAATCTTCTCGCTTTGATCTAAAAAGGGCTATAAATTTACCCGCTAGCTTCATAGTAGTTGATGGCATTCAAGTAATATATGAGACAACCAATTTTACTAATCCAGAACAGTTCGCTCTAGCAATAGCTCATTATGATGATACATATTTAGCACAGCAATTCATAAAATACTATCAATTGTTGTCGAACGATGCTCCTACTGCTAAGCTTTTGCAAAGTGTTAGATGATATTATTTTTCAAAAATACTATATATTGCTGATAAAGAGGAGAATAATCTCGGATGAAGTCAGTGTTTAAAAATAAATGTGTATACAAGCTAATGAAAGACATATAGAAGATGGGCTTAACAGAGAGCGCTAATTCGATTTCAATCACTAAAAAGATGGGATCATCTACGCACTTGCGATGGTAATTGAACTTTCTGTGTCACACAGGCATTGGTATTAAACAGGGTGTTAGATTCGGCGTCACATGGCATACGTTAGCCTGCTTCCTCTTCCCTGATAATAATTGGAATGTACCTGCATAACGATGTGGTCTATGCTGACCTTGATCGTTCAAACGGAAAGAACCGACCAATTCCTATAAGACAAGTCTCTAAAAGAGATGCGTGGATTTTCATATACCTTTGCATGTAATCGTGCAATGAGCAATTACAGTTGGGCGTTATTGTTCTGGATGTGAACCGGTAGCGAGATCTAATAACCCCATGAATACACTATTGACGTTCTCTTACCAAGATTCGCTACTAGTATGTGTGCTTGTTGGCGAATGCGCTATTATAGACGATTGGAACATTTTACTGTTCCTGAAATTGGATACTTCTCATACTCTGGAGCCAAATCGAGCACAGTAAACCTATAATAGTAACATTTCTTATTTATAGCCTATATATAGGACTATTGGGTATACATGCTAACCAACGTATTAAAGAGTATCTCTGATGATGAATCTCTGGAACTATTTAGGTTCATCGCGACTAACGACAGCGATAGTGAATCACTCAGAAACAGAACTAAAATGACTCGTAAACAGTACTATTCTAGAATGTCAAGATTGATGAAGGCAGGTCTGGTAAAGAGGAAAAGCGGGAAGCATACTCTTACTGCATTTGGGCGGGTAATTTATGATACTCAGGTAACAATTGAAAATGCGATTAGTAATTATTGGAAACTCAAGGCAATTGATTCCCTTGAGATGTCAGATGATCTTCCAATAGAGGAACGCAAAAAGCTTATCGATAATTTGATAGAGAACAACGGCATAAGAGAAATTCTAGCAAGAAAACCTTAATACTCAGGCATCAATGAGTATCCACGCTGGGCGTTCAGGCTCAATTTACATTTATATAGATTTCAAAAAGAGCTGTCCCAATAGTCATTCTTGATTCGTATTTTCTGTCCAGGTATGTAAATTTGTAAACGCAAAAATATCGAATGTAAGATTACTGCTTCGATTAGATACACTTATTTGACATTTTGGCCGCTTCTACTTATTAGAAGTGGCCTTATTTATCCTCCGTAAGAACCTGCCATTTCTAGCTAAATAAAAGGTTTGTTTTCTATTCGACACTTACTTTCTCTGTGGAACTTTTCTGTTCATCTAACTTTCTTAGCTCAGTTAGCAAAAACTGTTTATACTTATTTCGCTCCTCGTCAGTCATTCTGTCTAAGTTTGAGCTCAGCGTAGATCCTATCGTAGATACTCTATCGATGAGATCCATCGCCATGAATCTGCCTATGTTGCCTACTCTAAGCATCACGTCGAATTGCTTTTGTACAATATTGCGAACAGAATCAACATCTGCGGCGATGTCCCTACCTTTTTTGGTGATCTGGTACCTGCCACTATCTGTCTCAGTTATTAGCCCTTCTTCTAGTAGCCTTCCTAATAACGGGTAAATTAATCCTGGTGACGGCCTCCACTTTCCGTCACTTTCGAATATAGCTTTATCGATAATTTCCTTGCCTGTCATCGGCTGATGTTTTAACAGTCCTAAGATGTAGTGTCTGGAAAATCCTCTTGGGATTGCGCTCCCGACTCTCGATAGCCAGTCAGTGATCATATCACTAGTAATATCACTAGAGATATATAAAGCTTAATATCTGTTCCGCTCTTTTATAAAGAAGGCCGTTCTCAAATCATGTTATAGACGGGTGCTTTTTGTTGCATGGTGTAGGTGATGGATACTAGAAATGGTCAAATAAAGTCGCCATAGATGGAAACTTTTGACTTTGAATCTACAATTCTTTAACAGGCGGTTGGCTCACATTATGGTCTTGATCTCTCAATAAATTCGCAATTAATAATTGCACACATGAGAAAAGAGGTTTTTCAGCATCGGTAAAAACTGCTACTTAACGCGCAGCTAAACATCGAATACAAGATACGTCTATCGCCTGCCCATAGCATAAAGTACATTATTGCAGGACTTTTTACTGTTAACTAGTGAAATGTTCAGAAGAAGAGTATAATTGACATGTATTAACAGCAAGATTTTTTGTAAAAATGAAAGCAGTTCTCGTGAAAGTCATAAGAGAATATTTATTCTCTCCATACGCTGTATAATGGTCATATGAATTTATATTTCCAGATTAAAATGCACCTTATCAGGTACATCGATGGCAATTGTGCTAGAAATACTTAAGCCGCTAGTATAATTCATCACTTCATTTATAGCACATTTAGGATACACCGGGTCTTTTCTCTAATGATCCTAGAAAGCGCCTTGATTTCGATACCCCGCGAAATTATAATGCCATTTTCAGGTTTTCTTTCGTCAACTAGCAGATTAGATCCATTTTTAGTAACATTATCAGGATCGATTGGAAATCTTGTCGGGTCATTGTTAACGTACTATCTTGGAATAAAGGCAGGACGAAAATTTATTCTAAAGTATGGAAAATACATACTATTTAAAAAAGAACACTTGGAAATCACGGAGAATTTATTCAAAAGATATGGGGACAGAATTTGCTTTGTGGGACGTTTGTTATAGGGAATAAGAACGTACATTTAGCTGAGGAATAGAAAAGACTAACTTTACAAAATTCGTAATCTACACCTTTGCTGGATCGATTGTGTGGAACTCTATGCTAACATATATAGGCATGAGTCTTGGCACGAATTGGAAAAATATAGATAAGTATTCTGTATGCCTTGATGTTGCAGCAGTTTTATTAGTTGCAGCATTCATAATGCGGTTTATATATAACATTAGAAGAAAGTCAAATGCAATTACAAAGTAGGATCAAAAGGATTACAAAATCGTCAATTACATGCATATAATAATAACCTATGATAACTCAACAACTAGATACAAACTTTTTTGCTAAAAAAACTTCCTGCAATAAGATTGGCATAGTCTGTCTATTCAGACGATTAGGTACTACTTCCAATCTCACGATTACCTATCAATTTGTACCTTCTTTTTTTCGATAGTATGGCAGATGTTAAAGCTCCTAGATATAATACAATTCCGACCACTAAATTGCCATTAAACCCTATGACCATGGATGATATTGCAGTAAGCACCGTTGCTATGACTGATGTAATCACGTTTATGCCCCATAGAAGCGTAATGTCATCACTACTGCTGCGAGGCAATTGTGATGGAGATGCCATTCTAGTAATGGATGGGAACTGAAATCCCATGAGAAGACCCGCAGGTGATAAGAGCGCGAAAGTGACTGCAATCCTCTCATATAGGGGCAAAACTATCTTTGAATCAATAATTTCCTCTATAAAGCTATAATAGAATATAATAATTCCAGCCAAAATCGGTATTGATATAATTACTGCTCTGTAAGGATTTTTACCAAATAGCCTTCCACTAAGATACGCACCTATTCCGCTGCTTAGAAGAATTGAAAATAGTATCACTGTTAGCGCCATTATAGGAGTTCC
>JBKOWU010000229.1:0-21295 GCA_046724555.1 Thermoproteota archaeon
CTTGCAATATCTATGTTAGGAATTGCAGGATTTTTTATTCTTTTAGATTCACCATTTGTTGCCATGTTTCAGATTACAGTTTATGTTGGAGCAGTCGCGGTACTGGTCATATTTACTGTTATGTTAGTTAGAACCCAAGCTCTTTTTAGTAGAAGAGAAGATAAAGGAAGAAAATCTGCTGGCTTTGTCCTTATGTTAATTTTGATGGCTGGTATGGGATCATTAATTATAGTATCTGGTGTTAATAGCAAGACATTTGGCAGTCCTAAAGCGCCAGCCGTTGACTTTACTGCGATAGGTAAACAAATGCTGACTTATTATTCCCCGGCTTTGATTGCGTTAGCTTTAACTCTAGCCGGCGCTGTGATAGGAGCACTTGCATTAGCTCGTAGAGAGGAGATTGAACAGAAAAATGAACGAACTGATTGATTATGTTTTAGTATCAGTTGTTTTAGTCGCAATTGGGATTTACGGCCTTGTTGTTAAACGTAACGCTGTGCGTATGCTATTTGCACTAGAGATCATTGCTAATGCAGCAAATCTGAATTTGATTGCCTTTTCGAGAAACCTTTCTAACGCTCAGGGCCAAGTGTTTGCATTGTTTTCTATTGCTATTGCGGCTGCAGAAGTAGCAGTGGGACTTGGCATAATTATTATAGCTTATAGGCTATACAAAGAAATTGATGTCGAAGAATTTAAAAGTATGCGGGGATAGAGATATCAAAAATGGCATATTTCTTGTTAGCAGCGACATTTTTGCCGCTTCTTCTGTCCCCTGTTTGTTATATTCTTGGTAAGAGAATTGGCATTAACGCTGTAACGTGGTTTTCATTTGGTGTTTTGGCTATATCCACTGTATTCCTTTTTGTCCCTGCTGCCACGTTGCACGGTGGACAGTCAGCTTATGTAGAAAGTTATACTTGGAGCCAATTTGGCAATTTTGGTCTTAGGATGGATGGTCTGAGCCTTCCATTTGCTATGATAATTTACATATTATGCACTGCTCTTGCGCTTTATTCTAAGCCTTACATGATCCACAAAATCATGGAAGATGTACATGGCCGTATTGGCGGCGGAGGCAGCAGCGGCAGCACCAGCACAAGCGGTCCAAGTGGTCAGGCGACGTCTATTGTTGATAGGAGCCAACAGCAACACGTACAGAATCAGATGGCACTCTATTTTGCTCTATACATGACGTTTTCAATGGGTATGCTCGGTACGGTCCTTGCAACTAATCTGATTGAATTCTTTGTATTTTTTGAATTAATGCTTGTTCCATCGTTCTTTTTGGTAGCATTCTATGGTTACGGTGCACGACTTAGAATTGCTCTTATGTTCTTCTTTTGGACTCATGTGGGAGCCGTCATATTGCTACTTGGCCTATTGGCAATGGGTTTCTTCGCAGGAGGCTTTGATTATGCTACAGTCAAAGCTAATGTTACAAAGATTCCTGCTCAGTGGCTATCTATTATCGTATTTGCTCTAGTTGTGGGACTTGGTGTAAAATTAGCAGCATTTCTCTTACATATTTGGCTACCATATGCCCATGCAGAGGCTCCTACCCCTGTTTCAGCACTATTATCACCGGCAATGATTGGTATTGGGGCATACGGACTGTTGAGGTTATGGCTAGAACTATTAACTGGCAGCTATGCCCAGTATAGTCTTTACATCAACATGTGGGGTCTTGCTACAATGATCTATGGTGGAGCAATGGCATTGATGCAAGATGATATCAAAAGAGTTCTTGCCTACTCTAGCATAAGCCAAATGGGTTACATTCTATTTGGTCTTGGTTCTGAAAGCATACTTGGGATTACTGGCGCAACTTTAATGTACGTTACTCATGGCCTTGGCAAAGGAATACTTTTCATGATGGCCGGTTCAATTATCCTTCAAACAGGCACAAGAAGCATGTCAAAGCTAGGTGGGCTAGGGGGAAAGATGCCATATACTGCAGTCATTGCAATGGTTGGAGGACTCACAATTATTGGCATCCCTCCTACCAGTGGTTTTATGTCAGAATGGATTCTCTTTAACGGTGTTTTGCAGACAGGTATACATGATATGAACTCTCTAAGAATTGCATTATTTGGATTTGGCATTTTGACAACTGTTTTATCTTCTGCATATATTCTATGGATGTACAAGCGCATATTCTTTGGAAAGATTCCTCAAGAACTAGTTCATGTCAAGGATGCAAATAGGTATATTACAGTAACAATGGGAGCCCTAGCTGCACTAACACTTATTATTGGAGTATATCCTACTCCATTTCTTAATCCCATTGCAGGATATATTCAAGGAATTTTCGCTCATACACCTGATGTACTGCCGTTGCCAACTGCAGGAGGAGGAGGCAGCAACAACGGCGAAGGAGGAGCAGGTTCGGGAGGGCCCAGTGCAGTAGGCGATAGTAGTATAACGTCTGCTAATAGCAAAAATGTAGCAATAGAAGCCGCAGGAATACATCCTTATAAAAATGTCATGGCAAATTCCCAGAAATTTGGCAATAATGTAATACACAATTATAATTACGGTATTAGCAACCAATATCAAGATAACAATAATAACAACAATAATTATAATACAGGACTAATTAAGATATCAAGCGCTTTGAAAGGAGCGGTAGCAACAACAACAACAACAAAGTAGATGGGGTTGCTTGTCTGTATGGAACGAAATAAAGAACCAGAGGATAAGAAAGAAGAACGAATGAATGGGAAAGAAGATTGGTGAAATAAAAAATGGTTGGAACAGTTGGATTTGAAGGGCTTGCAATAAGTGCTTGGTTAGTATGGATTCTACCATTTGTTGGCGCAGCCATTATCGCAGCCGTTGCTCGAGCTGCAGGTACCAGGATACGAGATTATACTGCGGTAGGCCTTGCACTTGCAAGTGCAATTTCAGCTGCAACCTTAATCCCATTGGCATTGTCTGGGAGTGAAATACACAGTCAGATACCCTGGATCCCTGTAGTTAATGTGAAATCTGGTGTCTTAGCCGATCCGCTATCTGTAGTAATGGCTAATTTGGTCGCCTGGATTTCATTTCTAATATTTGTATACTCTACAGGATATATGCATGGCGACAGAGATCTCACAAGATACTGGTTCTTTATGCTATTCTTTATTGGATCTATGCAGCTGATCGTCTTGTCAGATAACCTGCTTATGGTCTTTTTTGGATGGGAAGGCGTGGGTTTAGCATCTTATGCACTAATTGGGTTTTGGTATTATGACAAGAAAAAGGACTTTGTTGGAAGGATAGGGGATAGGGCTGGAGGAGTTGCTATGTGGGCTTCACCAACTCATGCTGGAATGAAGGCTTTTCTTATGACAAGAGCAGGAGATACCATGATGCTGGCAGGCATGTTTATGATATTTGTTTATTCTGGAACATTTGGGTTCAAAGAGTTACTTCAAAACCAAGCATGGGCTGCACAGATGGCTCATCAGAACTTGCTTGTTCCCGCTGCAGTATTGTTATTTGGGGGTGCAGTTGGAAAGTCTGCTCAATTCCCTCTAAATGAATGGCTTTTAGAAGCTATGACCGGCCCAACCCCTGTTTCAGCACTTATTCATGCCGCAACGATGGTCAAAGCCGGCGTATTTCTAGTAGCACGTATTGGTCCGTTATTTTTTGCACTGGCTGCGTTTGGGGTATCCCAATTCTTTGAAGTAGTTGCATGGGTAGGGGCTATCACTGCATTTTTGCTCGCAACGCAAGCACTAGTTAATCCAGAGATAAAAAAGGTACTAGCATATTCAACTGGTTCTCAGATCGGTTATATGATGTTGGGCCTTGGCATAGCAGGGCTGTCGGTGCATTTTGTTGATGGCTACGCAGCAGGGTTCTATCATCTCATGAGTCATGCAATGTTTAAGGCGTCACTTTTCATGGGTGCCGGAGCAGTACTTCATACCGTAGGATCTCGATTTATGACTGATATGGGCGGTCTTCGTAAATATATGAAGAAGACATATATCTTTATGCTGCTTGCAAGCCTTTCGCTGGCTGGAGCTCCGCTGGTTACCTCTGGTTTTTGGAGCAAGGATGCAATTTTTGCAGCTGTACTGGAGTCTGGTTATGCTCAAGCATGGCCATTGTTCGCCATAGCTACAGTTGTTGCAGCAATGACTGCTTTTTACTCTTTTAGGATGATCGGCATGGTTTTCTTCGGCAAGAAAAGCGAATATTTAGAAGAAATGGAACATAGTGGCCATCATCTGCATGAAGTAGGTAAGAATATGTGGATACCATTTGCAATCTTGGCAGTGGCAACAATAGCAATAGGACTGGTAGGTTTTATGTTTGAGGGAGCGATTACCCATCTACTTGGCGGATATCTTGCACAATCATTTGGAATTGGAAAAGAAGGAGTAGTACCTCCTGAGGCTGGAGGAGGAGGCGGCGGCAATACTAGTACTACATTTTTGGGCCTAAATCCAATAGCTGCAACTGCATCATTTGGAGCGTTTGCTATAGGTTCTGTTCTTGGATATGTATTTTATATCGCGAGAAAACCAAGTCCTACTATTATTTCAAAGAATATTGCGACAAGGGCAATTTGGAAATTCCTTTACAACAGATGGTATCTTAATAGTGCACTTTATTGGGGAGCCGTTATTGGACCTATGGCAATATATCGTATAATCTGGAGGTATTTTGAGAGTACAATAATTGATGGGATCAGTCCTGCATTTCAATATTCTATGACATACTTTTCTAGAGTGGTTAGATCTGGACAAACAGGTGTAACTCAAACTTATTTATTTGTCTTCGGGGTAGGCATCATGATAATTGTTATGCTCATGTTATTGTATCAGAAATAAAAAAATGAAAAAAGAGGAAAAAATAGGAGAGATGGTGTAAAGAAAAAATGGTGGATAATATAATTTCGACTCCGCTTATAGTTACTGTGATACTCGGGGTTGTAGGACTTGCTATTCCTGTGATAGATGCCTTCAAAAAGGAAAGGGGATCAAACAACCGGCTATATAGTGGAATTGCATTTAGCGCGCTAATTCTTACAATAGGTATTGTCATCTTCCGCATACTTGCCGGAGAGGTTATGCCTGCAGTTCTGTTTGGCAAAGGTGTTCTGTCAGATGATATGTTTGGTTCCTTCTTTGCTGTCGCTCTACTAATAGTGTCAATTATGGTAACTGCTTCTTCATGGAATTACATGAAGGGCAGAATAAATCCCGCTGCCTATTACTCTCTTATTCTGCTATCGAGCATAGGCATGGTGCTTATTGCCTATTCGACTGACCTTGTAATGCTGCTTGTGGCATGGGAGCTAATGTCTATTCCTACATATGCTTTGGCAGCATTTTCAAAACGTGATCCAATTTCAAATGAAGCAGCTATTAAATACTTTATGTTCGGTGCATTATCCTCTGCTATTCTGGTTTTTGCAATTGGACTCGTCTACGGACTTACTGGAACAACCAATATAGGTGATTCTATACATGCGATGGCAAATCTTCAGAAAGGACTGGTACCAATAGGTCTGCTTGCAATAGCATTATTCATAGCTGGCTTTGGATTTAAAATGGGACTTGTACCATTTCATATGTGGTTGCCAGATGCATATGAGGGTGCGCCTACTACGATTGCTGCTCTGCTTGCTGCTGGCACCAAGAAAGCTGGATTTGCAGCAGCATTGAGAGTAATTGTGCTTGGAATGTTTGCTTTGAATCTTGATTGGACAGTAACGCTTGCTATAGTTGCTGTATTTACGATGACACTCGGTAACCTTGGTGCACTAATACAAAAAAGCGTTCCAAGAATCCTTGCATATTCGAGCATTGCACAAGCTGGTTATATTATGATAGGTATCGCAATCGCACCGTACTCCAGCCAAGCCCTAAGTGGTTCGCTTTTTCATATACTAAATCATGCAGTGATGAAATCTGCCGGATTCATAGCAGCGGCAGCTGTCGCAACAGCACTTGCTAGTTACAGTATTGAGAGATATAGAGGTCTTGGTCGCCGTATGCCCATTACTGCTATAGCGTTTTCAATTTCACTTTTAGCTCTAGCCGGAGTCCCTCCACTAAATGGTTTTTGGAGTAAGCTGGTCTTATTTGGAGCTGCAATTAACAGCGGTCCGCTCGTAAGCTGGGGACCGTATCTAGCTATTGCAGGAGTACTTAATAGTGCCCTCTCTCTGGGGTATTATGCATGGATTATTAGGAAGATGTACATGGAAGAAGCGCCAGATATGAGCAAGATCAAAGAACCGGGAGCAATGGTAGCAGTGCTAAGTTTTGCAATGATATTTATTGTGGGCTTTGGAGTATGGCATGCACCAATACTGGAGTTTGCATCAAAAGCTGTGCCTCATTTTGGCAACAATAACAACAGCAATAATGGGCTCATAGTTCAGGCATCCACTATTACTACTATCAGTCCCTCTTTACGACATTTTGGCAACAATAATAATACCAATGTCTTAGTTCAAACTACTACAACAGCAGCAACGGCATCATTGCCACCAAGACAAAGTTAGTCAATGACAATAATAGTAAAAATAACGTTTATTATTATGTAATATCTTTTTTTATTACCACTCGATTTGCTTTTGAGAGAGCAATATTTTACATAATATTAGAACCTGCCAAACGAACCCAGATCCGTCAATTGCTGCAAATGTTTTTTTGGAGCGCTGTCGCTTATTTTATGTAACTCGTTCTTGGCCTTCAGAGAGTATGTTAGATAAAGATTCTCCATCCTTCCAACAAATTCTTTGGAACGATCGTTTTTCTTTACTAGTAAATTAAAGAGCCTGTCTTCGTTATTCCAATCAACCAAGTCATCATGAACCTGGTATGCTATTCCAAGTAAATTACCAAATGCTGCTAATGCACGAATTTGATCCTCTGCTCCTTTTCCTAGTATTGCACCTACTTTTGCAGATGTCTCAAATAGTGACGCTGTTTTATGTTCTATAACTTTGATATACTCATACTCATCAAGATCACATTCCTTGGCAAGTTTAATTTCCATTATTTCTCCTTCGCTCATTTTTATTGCAGCATTAGAAAGTTCGGCAGACACACGAGGGTTGTTTAACTTACAACTTAGATTAAGAATTATGCCCAAAACAAAATCGGCTGTAAGAATGCTATTGTTATATCCATATTTTACATGAAAAGAAGGTTTACCGCGTCTTAGGTTCTCTTCGTCTATGATATCATCATGAATGACAGATTCTGTATGCAAAAGTTCTATAGCAGATGCTGCAACAAATGTTTCTTCTCCTACGTTTGTTGAAGAGAAAGAATTAATATTAATATTATTGTTATTATCTTCCACTATGGTTTTTCCTGATTTTACACTCTCATATGCAAGTATCAAAATAAGTGGTCTTATACGCTTGCCTCCATCACATGCATATCGTAACGGTGCGTAAAATTCTGACCAAGAATAAAGATCCAGCTCGCGCTCAAGAGCATTATCAATTTTTGATAGATATTCGCTAAATTGTTCCATCAAAGGATTAGTTTCCTGATTTCTTGTATTTACAGATCTATTCTTGTTTATGATGATAGTGTTGAAAGTACGAGCGCATATTAATGTTAATGCTCTCCCAACCAACCAACCAAATGGTAGTTAATATTCGCGCCAAAAATGCTTGAATGCGTAGGTGTTAAGTAAAAATAAAATTTTGCTCCGGCCGGGATTTGAACCCGGGATCTGCGACTCGAAAGGCCACAATGCTTGACCGGACTATGCAGCTGTTGTCGCTATTGTTGATATTATTATATTGTTATCATCATTACCAACAGCTTCTACACCACCGGAGCTCTGCAAAATCTTATTATTTATTTACATAAAATCCTTTCTTGAAATATTATTATAGACCTCACTATGTACTGATATATATCTATATAAAGAGTCTAATTTTTTGTGTTCATTTATCTGCATATAAAGATAGTTGAATATGAGTCTGAAGAGTCAGAATATCGTCATGAGTTGTGCAAAAAGTGCATAATTGTGACAATGGTTGTAAAAACACCTCGCAATTGTAATAAAAATTTTGTCTATGCTGCTACTTTTTGTAATGTCAAAAAAATATGAATATGATATTTTTACCATCTGGTCTTGCTAACTAGTCATATTGTTAATTGCATGCAGATAGGTACTTTTCTTGTACTGAATCTAATAATTTATTTTGAGCCTGTAAGGAGATAATTGCTGCATTAAATACTGCTTCTTTTTTTTCTGGACTGGTGCATTTAAGGATATTACGCCATAATTGTGCATGTCTTATGTCTGTTTCCTCATGAATTTCAAAGTAATTAGTGGCATCTGTATTGTTTTCCATCCCGTAGAACTTTTGTAGACCATCTATCTTTGATCTGCTGATCTTCGGCAATTGCATTTCATATGCATACATCGCGGCAGCGGACTCTTCTAATGATAATGTAGTTAGATGATACAAATCAGAAATGGCAGCATCTGTTTTATCTGCTGCAATATAATTTATAAGTTCATTTCTTGGGACATCAATCGCATGTGCAAATCTGATCCATAGCTCAATATGTTCGCGTTCCTCTCTTAAATTCTGATCTAAGTCTTTACTTGTTGCCTTATTTAAAATAGATGATGAGGAGGAAGAGACAATATTCTGCACAAAGTCGGGAACAGCCTTGACCAATTGAAAATATTCCTTCGAATAACCACGCAAATTATCTAAAGACAGTTTTCCTTCTGACCACGTCTTATAGAATCTATGCTTTAACAGACTGAATTTTTCAATTTCTAAATCGATCCTTTCAACAAGGGTGCTCATATATATATGCAACAGTACAAGTTCTCGCCCATTAAAAAGTTATGCGATATATATTTGATACAATTGTATTAATGAAATTTGATTTTTATTTTTGCAATTGTGAATGTAAATAAAATTTTAAATTCTATATATGAACCGTAGCTTTTTCTTTATATAGCTATGATCAAATTTTTGCTCGTCATCGATTAATCTATCGCTTTTATGTATTGAACATGAAATATTAACTAAATAATAAATCTGAGTAATGTAAATATGTATTCTCTACATTTCAGGCATAGTTAAATATTATTACTACTGCCGTTTGAAAAGTTACTAATTGAGAGATCAGTATGTTCTTGTTCTTTTTGTTAATACCCATGCATATCTGTGCGAGGCCATCAACTACATATAGTCCGTATTAATGACACCAAAAATCAGTCTTTACTTAAAGAAAATATAACGGACGCTCAAATAGAAATAATTGTTATTATTACAACATGAATAATCGAAGCAATAGCCGCAGAAACGGCATCTTATTCCTTTATTTGTATATTATATTCCCCAAGTTACCTTCTTGAGGGGTTTTATTTTCAAAAAGGGAGCCTCGCCTTCTTTCCATGGATCCCTTCTTACCCATTCAAATCTAGCATTAAAGATTTGATAGAGATCTTTGAATTCCTGTCCTCTTTCAATAATGTCTACATCACCCTGTATAATTATTGCTTTATTTTCAACCGACGAGTCATAAATATCCATTGACAATGCGATCTTTTTATTTGCTTTGATGTTCTTGTACTTCCTTGTATTG
Source organism: Thermoproteota archaeon (assembly GCA_046724555.1). GTDB lineage: Archaea > Thermoproteota > Nitrososphaeria > Nitrososphaerales > Nitrososphaeraceae > JAFAQB01. The sequence goes on from JBKOWU010000229.1 coordinate 9,591, forward strand.
TAATCTGTCGCAATAAAGAAAAAACCATCTTTATAAATATATGTTACAGGAGTGATATGTGGTATATCATTATGAGATGTAGCCATCCTGCATGCTTCATTTTCTAAAAGGAACTTCTCCTCGTTTTTGGTATATCTCAATTCATTTGTTTTATTAATGCTGTTTGTACTTCCGTTTTTTTTCATATTGCTAGTACCCCTTTAACCACTGCCATATAGTGAAGCAGGTAAACTGTAAATAAATATATTATTTTTTAAAACCTGTATGTTGCGAGTAGGTTCTCTGACATCTATATAAATATTATCACCAATTTCATGATTAAGTAAGGATTCCATTTATCTTCTTATACTTACAATAGATATATGGATTGTATATTATTTGATAATCAAAATACGTCCAAACCTCAGAAGCTTACACGTTCTGTATTAGATCTTGACTAAATTTTTACAATGCTTTTATCATCTGTAGTAGCAAATAGGAAAGAGGTCCTTATCATGACAACAATAAGTACTGCAAAAATGATACTAATAAAGATAATAAGAGAATTGGCTGCTATGCCATAATAGAAGTTAAGATTCCAAAACACGATTAAGAATTTTCGAGGTTTGGCTGAGATAAGCTGCAAAGAGATGTCTTAGGAGGGGGTGACACATGATCTTGTAGTATCTGGGATTACCGACACTAATGAAAAGATACAAAACATATTTGTTGATAATTTACTTGTTGTTCTCCAAAAATATCAACATATGAAGATCGAAATTTGATATCTCTAGGTTAGATCTGACGGTAGATCTGAAAGCTTATGGTCGGGTGTTAAGAAACTTTAAGGCATGTTTACCATCTTCAGTTAACGAAATGACATGATGAGATCCAACTTTGCTCTCAGTTACGAATCGCCATACAAGTAATGGCTCAATAAGATTTTTGTTCAATGCCATATAGGCAGCTTGATCACTATATTCCCCTCTTGCCGTCTTTCTACTGGTACTACTTATCATTTGTTTATCATCAATATAGATAAGATTGTTCTCTATTGCTAGATCTTTTAGCTCTCGTTTAGTAATTTTTCTGTCTCTTCTTCTATCAATTAGGTCCAAACATCTTATTAATTTGTCACCAGGAATTTCGATTTTGTATTCTGGAAGGCCAATGATATCCTTAACGCCCTCGGTCTCTTGCTTGTCTTCTTTAACTAAAGAACTATTGTATCTTTCAGGTACTACATAATATGGTTTTATTATAGCCATGTCTTTGAACATCATACAAGCCATCATAGAAGCTATAGCCTGTATCTTACTGCCAACTGATACATTTACTAGAATAGAATTTCCCTTTTCTTTTAGAATTATTGTTCTTAAAGCTCTTAGTATATCGAAAAGATCAATTCTATCAGCTGATGCCTGTAAACACTCAATTCTTGCATCTTTTAACTTTGATTCAATTGCCGTGACAAATTTATCTCCTTTGTCAGCATGCGACCCAGCATGAACAATAAGCCATACTCTGTCAGCTTTCATATTGATACTAGGCAGGACTATTCTGTCAATCTCAAATCCAACTGGTGCCACATGAACACGAAGAATTTGAAGCGAAGTCATAGCGCCAAGAGAGGAATGATTACTCATTATAGTCTAATTAGTAAAGATAGTAACTAGATAGTACTTATATGTTTTGCTAATATCTGTATGATGACTGCGATTGAAAAGCACATTATTACCTCAAGAGACAACGCCTTTAATGGCAACAGATAATCTGCAAATTACTCGAATTCATGCTAATCCGTATTCACAGAATGAAGAACTTACTGTAGATTGTCCGGACTGTTTTGATACAATGATTAAGATATATGAAACAAATAAAATCCTATATCATTGTGAAAATTGTGATTTAATAATTCGTGGTGTCGAGGTGAATGATTTTAGTGGATAATACGTTGCCAGGCTATTCTAGTACTTTATTAGGTACTATACGGTATTCATATGCCTCCCCATCGGTTTGGAGTATAACTGTGAAGCAAGGAAAGGAAGGAAAAAAAGATGGATACAAATACAAACTTCAGTAACTCCAATACCAAGATAGATGCAGGAATACCATCTGCAATAGCCTACTATCGGGAGATTATCATTCAAACAACAAGTCCTGCTGTAATGCGATATGCGTATACTATAGCCGGCTATCGCTGGATTGGATCGATTATGAAACAAGAATCACTACTTGATTCATTAGCTGATAGGGGGAAGCTTTGCAAATGAGAAGTAATGATCTAGTTGTAAGAGATCTTTACAAAACTATGTCACGTACAAAAACTCACCTAGTGCAATCTAAGGAAATTGCAACTACATGTGTATGTCCTTATTTATTTAAAATGAGTTATCCGTTTGGGGTAGTGGGAGGAGAACGAGATTACTTAGTAGCTAACACGGTTCATGATGTGATCAGCTTGGCTGCACCTACAACAATCTTAGATAACTGGCAACAAGGAAAGGTTGAAGCGGATTTTGAATATATTGCAAAATCAATAGACAAAGATTCGCAATGTATTGTTGAAAGAGCAATAACCAATGCGAAGGAAAAGGCTAGGATGGAAAGGAAGACTCCGGTTTTAAATACATTTGATTACGAAGTACAAGATCGTTTTCATGGGCTTTCATTTGGGCTCGCAAAACGCATAATGAAAAATTATGAACGGCCGAAACGAGCTGTTACAGAGATCACCATAACTAATGTAAAGCGAGTCCAGGAAGGGAGGGTTGATGCTATATTTGAATTCAGCGATGGTAGATATGGACTAGTAGATTGGAAAACAAATGATATTGATAAAGCACAAAGCAGCGGGATGGACAAATGGCAGCTAGTCACAAATCTCCTTTTGGCAAACTATCGTTATACAGGTGATGAAGATAACTGGAATAGATATCTGTTTGGTTCAGTAGTATTCTATAATAACGCCTATATTCCGCGTTCTCCTTTAAGCCAAGACTGGATAAACAAGGTTAAGGTCGATAGAAGGTTTGCATACGAGATCCTTTGTGGAGGAAAACCCCATGCTCAAAAACCAGCGTTCTGTCCTATATGCGATAGAGAAGGCGAATCTTCGTTTGACTGTCGGTTTTATCGTGAAGATTCTCAACAAGCGCTTCAAGGCAATTTACCTATTAACTATGCCAATATCAGACGCTTACTGCTTAAGAGACGATACCTTGTTTTAGACGAACGCGCTGAGACACACAAACACAAGTTTGTGATCAGCAACATAATTGATAAGCTAGGAGAAGTTGCTGCATTACAGGAATTAGAAAGGACCGGTGTCATGCACTTTGGATATAGATTACATTCAGTTTGCGATAACTCAATTATTCTTTTGAAAGACAATTGCAATTATGATAGTGGGAATATAACAAGTGTGACTTTACTAGAGCCACGTAAAATTGTCAGAATAATCGGTAAAGAAGATGGCGGGATTCCTCTTCTAGCCTGTATAAATGAAAAGGGATTCGTAAAGGAAGTAGATGACACAAAAATAATAATAGACTTTGAGACCAACTCAATTGCTCAGCGTGCGAAAGTACAGTTATCAGATCTCCCAATCATACTCATTCCAGATGAAATTAACCTTACAAGAAGAGTGCTAGAACCAATGCACAGATTTCATAGATTGGCCGCAGACATAATGCTCCCATCAGAGTGTTTTGGTAGTAATCGCAATGACCCTTTCTCTTGACCCAGAACAGCTCAGGGTATTGAACTGGCGTGCATTCACAAAAGATATTGCAGCCGTGGTAGGTCCACCTGGTTGCGGAAAGACAACTGTTGGAAGCGGATTGGCTATCAAGATGATAGCCGAAGCCATTGCTAAGAGAGTTTTACTTGTAGCCTATACCAACGCTGCTGCCAATGAATTTTGCTGGGAGCTTTGCAATATACTGGGTACAGAAGTGGCAAAAAGACTATGTCTTAGAACGGGAAATCCAACAGGCGTAGAGCCTCTGATACCAATCCCATTCAGCAGATCTGCCAATGAGATACAGGAGAAGCGAATCATAATATCAACAAATCTGTCACTCAAAAAACTACCGTCGTTGATGAGATTCGACAATATGATTATCGATGAAGCAGGTGTTGAAAGGTTAGAACACTTATTATGGCCTTTTTGGTTTGGTGTTAACAATAATAATAAAATCTCGATAACACAACAAAACGCGAACACTATCAATACTAATACTACGTCGAACTCCTCTCAAGTTAACGATCTTATGGAATTAATAACAAAATGTGGCACAGTTGCTACAGTAGTTGGCGATCCAAAGCAATCCAGACCTATTAGCCCAATGCGAGTAGACTATAGCGCAATTGAATGGGTAATGAATAAATCGTATCATGATACATTACGCATTTCACATCGTCTTCCAGACAAGCTATCTGGACTGGTTAATGACTTTGCCAAATATGATGGATTAAGATCTGCTTCGGAAATAGGCTCCAGGAGGTTGATCTTAGACATCTCGCCAGATGTTGAGTTCCGTGACATAATTGAACCAGACCAAGTTACAACATGGGTTGATATCAACGGTACTGAGCAACCAATGGGAGCATCGTCTTGGGCAAATAATACAGAAGCTAAAGCATGTGCCAAGATCTGCAGTCATTTGATTCAGATAACACGAGGTGGCAAATCTATAGTTGTAGTTACCAGATTTACAGCTCAAAAACAAATAATAAGAAGCTACCTGCAGAGAGCAGGACACTCAAATATCAAAGTAACGACTACCACAGGTGCATTAGGAACCCAAGCTGACATTGTCCTATTCTCATTAACAAGAAATAACCCTGAGAGGATTGTAGGGGCAGCAGGGACATTGCAGGACCTCAACGTCGCTATTTCTAGATCAAAGGAAAAACTCATTATTTTAGGCAGCTTTGAAATGATGTTAAACGGTTGGAATGGTATTGCATCATCCAGCGGCAGAGATCATCACAAAAGTGCAGCTAGAGATCTCGCGCGACTGATAGATTTGAAATACGGAAGAGTGATTAACGCACCACGTACTATAGTATATTAGCCTAATGTAAAGTGAATGCTTTCGATAGAATGGCTATAATTTCTAATGATTGCCTTTCATTTGGTATAGAGGAGAGACCTAACTTAGTGTTGTTGCTAAAAACAGTTAAGGGCGCCAAGCAGGCATTATGACGTAATGTGTTGACCCACAACTTTCGCACCTAACTTACTGACGCTAAAATATCTGTCTATCTATACTCAAAAAATAGACGCACTTGAAATGGCATCGAAATTTTTAGAACCTCCTAAAAGACTTTCTGTATAAGTTTCTTTCACGCTTACTATTGTATTTTTTATCATTATCATTTTTTTATTGCACTTTCGTCCATGTCTATTATTTCCCAGATATGTCCATCAATATCTTGAAAACTACGTCCATACATCCATCCATGATCCTGCGGCTCCCTAGATTCACTTCCTCCAGATTCTACAGCTTTCTTTATCATGTGATCTACCCTTTCTCTGCCATCAGCAGATAACGCTAAAAGTACTTCTGTATTTTTTGAAGTATCACAGATCTCATTTTTAGTAAATGTTTTAAAAAACTTTTCAGCCAATAACATCACGAATATATCATCACCGATAATCATACATGTCGCATTCTCATCAGTAAACTGTGGATTAAATAAGTAAAGAATTCTACTGTCTTACCGAGATCTTTGACTGGTAAATTTACAAATATTTTTGTTGACAATATATCAGAATAAGTAATGAAGATAATAAACGCTTTGGAAACCATACCATTTTTTCATAACCAATTACTAAAACAAAATAAAAGACATAGCAGGAAGAAATAAAAATGTCGATGATCGTAAATGATCTTTATTAATAGTAACAATATGACACATTAGTAGATATCATATCATCCAAGAACCTATTATGAATACCTATTCGCTTTTTATGTATACTATACATATATGCAAATGATATGACTGAAATTGGTATAAGAAAGAATGAAGTACAGATTTACAATGATTGTTGTGACTGCTATATATCATGCGGGTATGATATGACTGATCCAAGGTATCTTAGTCTCGAACTAAAATAGCAAGTTAGAAGAAAGTATGGAGAATTACTATTATTACTCTATTTCTAACAACAACAACAACAACAACAACAACAACAATTAGTCCAGCAGGTGATTACAATCAAATATTTTTCGAGGAGTAATTGAAATCAGATTTATATATCGATCCTGCATTATTCTATTCAACTATGATCGAACATTGCCTCCCCGCCTGCATTATAGTGTTTCAAAAGATATTATATTACAATATTTTGATAATCTTGAATGAATAACATGGCTGCTAATAATACTGCTGATATCAGCAGAAAAGATGTTGTTGACTTTGCTGAGAAGTTCAGATATATGCACATATTCAAACAGACTTAATAGCTATGCAGCGGTCTGCTAGTCCTATCGAGGGCGACGGGTGAATGTCTAAAATACAGGCATTAGAATGGGTTCAAGCGAAAATAGGATCTAGTGATTAATAAGATATCGAAAGATTGGCCGATATATAACAAATAGATGTCAATAAATAATTATTGACCAAGGATTAGAAAGTTATAGCTGGCTGATGATGGAATACGAACTGTTTAAGTCTTGCCATCATATAGGGCGCTATACTAACTAACCAACTGATACTCTTCACCATATAGATGTTCCTGGCATCTATAGAACAATTTAATAATTTGGTTTAACATCGTTGTCGTTTTTTATAATGCTTATGTATCAATTGGCATTGGTACATATACCACGTATTTTCTTTATACGTTTTTATCTCCCTATTAACGACTTTTTATGCATGGGCCCATAGCTCAGCCTGGTAGAGCGACCGGCTCATAACCGGTCGGCCAGGGGTTCAAACCCCCTTGGGCCCATCTTAAAGTTGTTTCAAAGTTCCAAAATAGAAAAAGCTATAGCTAAGTTCGTCACTACAATTATGCATATGAAATACTGGAGAACTACACATGTTTAGAAACAAGGTGTTTCAACCAACATTAACAGGTTTTTCTTATCGTATATTTATAGAAGGTCTAAAATCTGCTGTAACTAAAGCAGCATACACCTTTGCACTTCAGAAATACATGAAATATATTAAAATAGATAACCCCGACGATTTACTCAAGTACCAGGATAACGTCAAAATTATCCAAAACCAAATAATTGATTATTTAATATATTTGAAAAATCCACCTGTGTCATTAAGATATGCTACAAGAAGCCAATATCTGGCAGCGATTATGACATTTTATGATCTAAATGAAGTCATATTAAACAAGAAAAAGATTTACAGATATCTTGGAGAAGAAGAAAAACCAATTGAGAACAGAGGCTATACAACACAAGAAATAGCAAAGATGCTTGAATTCTGCGATGAGCGAGTCAAAGCATTAATTCTGTTTTTAGCTTCAACAGGTGTAAGAATAAGAGCAATAGTTGATCTCAAACTAGAAGACCTGACAAGTATTCCTAATCATGACATATACAAAGTAAAAGTATATTCTGATTCAAAACAAAGCTATTCTACTTTTACCACTCCAGAAGCCTCTAAAGCCATAAACACGTACCTAAGCTATAGGGAAATATATGGTGAAAAATTAACACCTAAATCACCACTTTTTAGAGACCAATTTGATAGAAACGACCCTAATTCAATGCATAATGTTAAACCGTTAAAGCTAAGAGCAGTAGAGCGGTTAATATCAAGAACAATAGAAAAATCTGGGTTAAGAACAGTAGAAAGACAGACAGAGCTACAGCAATATAATGAGCATGGAAAAATTAGAAAAAATGTTAGACTCACAACTGGATTTAGAAAGTTTTTTGATACTCAATTAATATATGCTGATGTTAGACCAGCTATCAAAGAAATGTTTATGGGTCATAGTATAGGGTTAGATGATAATTACTTTAAACCAAGTGAAAAAGATGTATTAGAAGAATATCTGACAGCAGTTGATTGGCTGACAATAAATGAAGAAAATAGACTAAAGAAGCAAGTCAAAGAATTAACCAAGAGACAAGATGAAATTGAAGTTGTGAAGGAAAGACATATGCAAGAGATGAATGACATACGTGAACAGATGACATCAATGCAGGAATCCCAGAAAGAAATTTATGAATTATTTAACGATCCTACTAAGCTCATTGAAGTGTTAAAGAGAAATTAATACGCATCCCAGCTATATTCAAAAATCATTATGATCAATCCAAGGCATCAAGTTGCTCGATTAGCCTGTCGATGAGCTCTTTTTGGATATTTAGATACCCCTTCAAATCATATTTGTCAAGATCAAATCTTTTCAAATGCTCTTTTAGAGCTATAGGGTTTGTTAAAATGGCAAGGCCGTCTATATCGGCCTTAGGACCCAAGGTGTCAAGATATTCCATCTGAAAATTTAGTTGCAATTTTGTTCTTTCTAGTGGGGTAAGGTTCTTTGCCTTGTTATTGTCAAAATAATTGTTTTTCAAGGCATATTTCATTATAGTTGGAAAATAGCGATCACGTATATGTGGATCTGTTATCAGGTGTTTGATATTTTCTAAGACGCCAAGGTTTTTTGAATCTGACCTTCTGGCCCATTCTTCTAATTGTTCGAACGTGGCACCTAATGCTATGATACTTGCAGCGCCCTTGTATTCTAACTCTAACACCTTTTCAGCTCTTTTGTGTTTTTGCTTAGGCTTCAGATAACCATCCTTTATTAGAGATTCAACACTTTTCCTGACAGTAGGTTGCTTTAGACCAAGCGACTTGGCGATATGAGTGGTATTTTCAGTCTTTGATTTACATGTGAAAATGTGTTTTAATATCTTTTGTTGTAGTTCTCCTAATTTGGTATAGTCTTCCAACCTTTGAATGGCTATACTAAATTTCGTAGTATATATAATACTTTTCAGACTAACACTACTAATGTCTGATCTAAAATGTGATGTTCCAAACTCTAATGGAGTTTTGGTTCATTGTCCAAATTTGGACTGTAAATATACATGGCGGTACGCAGGACGTTTTATTTTGTATGCTACCTGTCCATCATGCAGAAGAAGCATAAAGATTTCGAAAAACAAAATTGAATCGCCGCAATCTGTCACGGTTGGTAGCCAGGGGCAGATTGCAGCTGTCAGAACTACACCAGTACCAAAGGAGCTGATGCAGGACGAAGGATAATACGTATTTTAAGAATAAAGGTGTTACTGTTCCAGACAAAATAGGACCACGTCTGAAAAAAGCTCATCGCATATCTAATAAGACGATTGTTGTTATTGATGAAATACTTGTAGAGCAATTATCAATTGATGATGAAAATACTTGGTTTGAACAGATCGAAACTAAAGATGGAATTTTGTTAAAAATTCAAAGACTTTCAATACAGGCTAATTATGGAAGAGGAGGTCTAGCATAAGATGACTTTAGTAACTGGAGACGATATTCATATTGTATCCCCGCTTGATGTAGTGGCAAAGGAAGTAAAACAAGACGACAGACTTTGCAGACAAGTCTATTATACGATTCTGAGCATGTACACGAGCAATCCTACTAATTTAGCAATAAACGCCCCAGCAGGTGAAGGAAAATCCTATCCGGTAAAAAAGGTAGCAGAGCTGTTCCCCCGATCGGATGTTCTATTTCTAAGTGCAATGTCAGATAAAGCACTGTTTCATAGACCTGGAGTACTAGTTATAAAGGATGAAAATGGACAATATCAGCCTATAGAGGATAAGATTGCGGAATTTGATTCTGAAATCGAAGATAAGGAAAGTGAGATTGGTACGACTAGTGATTTTAATACAAAGAAAGGTCTCAAAAGCCAAATCAAAAGTCTACAAGAAAAAAGAGAGAATTCACAAAAGATGCGATGAAATTAATCGATCTAAATCACAAGGCATTGATATTTTTGGATACACCAAATCATACGCTGCTAGAAGCAATAATGTCTCTTCTAAGCCATGATCATCATGAAGTAGAGTACCACTTTGTAGATAATTTCAATGGCATCAGAACTAAAACTAATGTATTACGCGGATTTCCAACTGTCATATTTACAGCCGCGATAGACTACAGTAAATACCAACGCTGGTCCGAAATTCAGAGAAGATTTATAGTAACAAATCCCAAGATGACTACACAAAAATATAAAGAATCAATTGAGCTGATGGGAGCAAAGAATGGTTTACCTGATTTTGTATATGATGCAACAGTAGTTTCAGAAAGTGAAAAGAATCAAGCAAGAGAAATGATAAGAGAATTAAAGGAAAAAATATTGCATGTTTCGGAGCGCAACAATTTTGCCTCTCCAAATGTGTTTATACCATTTCGAGAATCAATAGAAAAATCGCTGCCAACGGATAAGGCCTCTGATATGACAGCTGCTCAAAGACTATACAACTACATGACATTGTTGCCTGTAGTAAACATTGACAAACGACCTAGGCTTGTAACTCGATCCGAGGGTGATCCTATAATGAAGATATGTCCATTCGCTACTTTCGATGACTTACAAGAATCCATCTACCTTATGGAGTATAGCAACGGTGTTAGGCCGTATGTATTGGAATGGTTCAATGAAGTATTTCTGATAGAGTTTAATGATAAACAAGACAGCGATGATGAAAATGGAGCAGGCTTAACAACTAAAGATTTAGTCGATGCCACCTTCAGGATTAAGGGGCGCAAGTTTTCCACACAACAAGTATATGAGAATTATATAGTTCCTCTTATCAATGCAGGCTATATAGACAAGGTAGAGAATAAGAAAGACAGACGCTCATATCTCTTTTACCCCGTATTAAATGGAAAACAAAAGAAATTATTCGATTTGACTGAAACGAATAATTTTTCGCAACAAAAGGCAATAAGTATTGTAGAACCCACAACATTTCCAGACAGAAATTATCTAATATCTAAAATTCAGGGGATCTTGAGATATTCGTTTGAGAAGCACAAAATAACTAAATTAGAAAATCACGAAGGCAAAGAAATAACTGTTGAAGAGTTAGTTGACCAGTACTATAGAAATCCAGATAGGTATTTTGAAGCTAATGGAGAAAATGTTGCCCTGCCTTCAAACGGCGATGGGGGATCAGCAACTACAGATATTACTACTTCCAAGAGTTCAATACAAATAAAAAAGACGAGGTCAGCGACGAATATTCTCTCGACCAGAAAAACATGGGTAAATCACAACAAATCATTGAAAGCGATGTAAAATCTGTACAAAAAGAACAACAACAATCTACAAAATTATTCGATTTGCCACGATCGAATAATTTTATTATTTTCAAATGCTACTACTGTAGCTATGAAACTAATGTGGAAAGAGAATATGAACGTCATGTAGTTTTGAGACATCAGGGCAAAATTGCATATCCTTCAGAGATAGACTTGGAAAAGCTTGGGCTAAAAGCACAGGGGAAGAACTGGGAGATTTAACAATCGAAATGCCTAGATCGAGAAATATGAACATTTCGTATATTGACGAAGACAATGGAGGAAAGTGTAAAGAGGCTGTATTTTCAAATATTGAACGCAAGCGGATGATAGACATACTTGAGGCTATACAATCGGCCTTGCATGACAATAATGTAGAAGGCTACCTGCCGCATATAGGAACGTGCCCCTGCGGAAAGGGTCGAATGACC
>JBKOWU010000231.1:0-13347 GCA_046724555.1 Thermoproteota archaeon
AATTAGACGTGAAAAAATTCTTCAGGACGGACGATGGACATACAAACTATTTGCTGCAAGGTTGCCTGTAGATATACAATGCATTGATCATGTACCTTGTTTAACTTGTCCAGTTGAACACATGTGCTCTATCGATTCAACGTATAGTCCAAATAATTGCAATTTAATTGAAGACTGGACTTTACTTTCATTTGACAATTCTAATAATAGAGTAACACCGGAGCAATCATTAAGAGAACATGACGTACAACGAAACGAAATAAAAGAAAGGGAAATAATCATTAGGGAAATAAAGCCGACAACCCGGCGTAGAGGGCAAAAAATAGTAAAGAGCAATAAGAAATGAAAGTGTATTATATAATAATCCGAAAATATTATTTTTATTCTGATCCATGAGTTTTTAACATACCGATAGTTGTTAATTAGTTGCTAGCAATTCTATTTGAAAAACAATAGGCTTTAGAAAGGTCTAATCCGCATTTTAATACTCATCATAGTTCATTTCATTTGCAACGATATATAAACACAATATATACGTTCTTATGAAAATCATTTGAATTCTACAGATAAAAAAGAATCATCTTTCCGTATGCTCTGTATATTTTTTACTAAATATTCTGTCAAAGTATTCGGATTGTTCTTTACCAAGTCCACTTGCTTCACCTTCTTCGACATTAGCAAGATTCTTAGCTAGTTTCTTTTTGTATTCAATTTGCATCTGGCGTGCTATCTGTATTCTTTGTGCTTGGGGTGATCCTGCACCATGCATTGATTCAGTCAAATATCCAACAGCGTTACGTCCTAGTGTCATGTTTTCAATCAATCTCAATATTCGCACCCTATTTTCGGTAGAAACACCTTTTCTACCTTTAAGATATTTTTCTAATAATGGACCAGTCTCAGGACTCCTAAAGTCCTTTTCAGATGGCATAGTAACCATTAACCCACCAGCAATATCTTGAGCTAATCTGCTAATCTCATACGGAAATCTTGTGACATTATGTTTACAGACATTTGCTAGCATATCATCATTTTGGTAATTGCCAGAAGCAGTTCTATGTGCCTGATATGATGATGCAACTCCTGCAGCAAATATTGTTTCATTTAGATGTGTCATCTCTACTAGCTTATCCTTAATATGGGAAGCATTTGCTACTCCATTATAGTCTGCAATGGCAGCAGCCGCTCCTATAAGAACATCTCCAAGACCTGTTTTGCACACATAGCTTCTTCTATGATAACATGTGAATCTTTCAATCAGCATTGAGGCAAAATCATGTTCCCCATCCATAAAAATAAGATTATTTGGTATGAATACATTATCAAAAATTATCATAGCCTCTTGTCCAGAGAATTTGGCATTTCCCGCATCCAAGTCCCCTTGTTCCATACTTCTTGTATCGCATGATTGTCTACCGTAAATGTAAGTAATGCCTTTTGCATCTGCTGGTACAGCACCAACTATGGCATAGTCTTTGTCTTCTTGCCTAAGCCTCATGGTCGGCATGACGATAATCCAATGGGAATTAATGCAGCCTGTCTGATGAGCTTTGGCACCTGTAATATACACACCATTTTCATCTCGCTTTACTATGTGAACGAACATATCCGGGTCCTCTTGTTGAGATGGAGAAAGACTGCGATCACCCTTTACATCGGTCATTGCGCCGCCAATTACCAAATTCTCTTTCTGAATCATCTTGATAAATTCAATCAGGTGTTTATGATAAATAGTGCCGTATTTTGTATCAATTTCAAATGTTGTAGAATATAATGAGTTTAGAGCATCCATGCCTACACAACGTTGAAAACAGGTAGCAGTAAGTTGGCCAAGCTTTCTCTGCATCTTATTTTGGTTTACCAAGTCCATAGCATTATCTGCAATATGTAGAAACCTATTTACCATTGTACCAGTTAGGGATGACTGTGCAGAAGCAATCTCAGATTCTTCATTTGCTATATCATATGTTTCTGCCACAGCATTGATAGATGGACGGATCATTGGATGATCTACAGGTTCCTTTACCAAATCACCAAATAAATAGACAGTGAGGTTTCTGCCTCTAAGGCTTTGAATATATTCTGCACCGTTCTTTATAGGCATACTATATCTAGTACTATGTGGCGATCTTATTTATGTATTGTTAAGTCATTTAAATAAAAAAGCCTCATGATGTAAGCAATTATGTTATCTAAAAATACATTCAGCGATGATAGCATGATCATCACAAAAAGCGATTATGTTATTCTGTAAATGAGATCCTATCCTTAGACATGATACGAACATGTTTTGAGTAGCGTACTGTAACAGTCAATGAATGGATACACTCATTTATTGATTTCAATATGGCATTTTGACATAACGCAACCTTTTTTATAGTTTCAATATGGCTACAAGCATATAATATGACAAAAATTGATCTACGTCAATTGATACGCAATTATCCAGATTTTCCAAAGCAAGGCATTCTGTTCAGAGATATTAATCCAGTTTTTCGCAGCAATGAAGCATTGAATTACATTTCAAATGAGTTTTACAGCAGATTCAACTCTGAGAAAATCGATTATATTGGTGGAATAGAAGCTAGGGGATTTGTAATAGCCACTGCATTAATGTCAAAGTTCAACAAAGGAATGATTATGATTCGAAAGGCGAATAAGCTTCCTGGAAAGACTGTCAAGAAATCACATGATATTGAATATGGTAGCTCAATAATTGAACTTCAAGAAGATGCAATTAGACAAGGTCAGAATATTTTGGTTGCAGATGATTTAATTGCAACAGGTGGTACGGCTATTGCTGCTGCCCAATTGGTAGAAGAATTGGGTGGTAAAGTTTCAGGTTTTGCGATCGTAATAGAATTGGCAAGGTTGGATGGAGCAAAGAAGCTAAGAGAGATGGGTTATGATGTCCATTCTCTAGTGGTGTATGATTAAACAATGGCAACAAAATTTACTGCAGAGATTGGCATTATTGGAGGCACAGGAGTTTATGATGCTGGACTCTTTAGTGATAAAAGAGAAGTGAAAGTATATACACCATTTGGTGATCCTTCTGATCTCATTACGATTGGAGAATATGCGGGTAAGAAAGTTGCATTCATTCCTAGACATGGAAAAGGTCATCGTATTCCTCCACACAAAATTAACAGTCGTGCAAATATATGGGCTTTGAAGGAGATAGGTGTGAAGAGAATTATTGCTCCGACTGCAGTAGGGAGTATGAGATATGACTATAAACCAGGAGATATTGCAGTTCCGGATCAGTTTGTTGATTTCACTAAAGGAAGAGAATCCACATTTTATGATGGAGGAGAGGTTTGTCACATATCTGTTGCTGATCCATTCTGTTCGGAGCTTCACGATATTGTATCACACCATGGAAAAAAACTAAAATATGATATTCATCCTAAAGCAACATATGTTTGTATAGAAGGACCAAGATTTTCAACGAGGGCAGAATCTCACTTTTTTAGAGATGTTATGAAAGCAGATCTCATCGGAATGACTATTATACCAGAATGTCCACTTGCTAGAGAAGTAGAGCTCTGCTATGTGTCAATCGCGACAATCACAGACTATGACGCATGGACAATCTCTTCGGTGACATCTAAAGAAGTTATAGAACTGTTGAATAAAAATATAGAGAAAATAAGAAAGCTAATTGCAGAACTAATACCAATGATTTCTCTTAAAAGACTGAAATGCAATTGCAGAAATGCATTGAAAGGTGCAATTCTATGACTTTATATTCACTTATATTTTTCTGCTTTGTATAACGAATAAGGAATTGGGTAGTAATAGTAGTAGCAGCAGTACTGACCTAATATTATCAGGCGCCGCTTATAACAACTTTGTAGATACTATAAAATCAGACCAAACAAGAGAACAGTACAAGCGCTGCCTTGGTAGGTTCATGCGTTTTCTAAATAT
Organism: Thermoproteota archaeon; assembly: GCA_046724555.1. Lineage (GTDB taxonomy): Archaea > Thermoproteota > Nitrososphaeria > Nitrososphaerales > Nitrososphaeraceae > JAFAQB01. Next base: position 3,934 of record JBKOWU010000231.1, read on the forward strand.
TACAGATATTGACAATTTGATGATATTATCAGCAGGAGGAGGTGGAGCAGGACAAGATTCTAAAGCGCTACAACAAAAAATCATAGACTATATAGGATTTCTAAAGCGAGAGCGTAAACTAGGAGCAAATGCTATAAACCTATACCTTTCTCCAATTATGCATTTTTATGCAATGAACGATATTACGCTAAATCGCAAAAAGATAGGGCGTTATGTACCAGAAAATATAAGAAAACATAATGACAGAACATACACAAGAAAAGAAATCACAAGACTTTTAGAGTTTTGCGAACTTAGAGATAAATCAATAGTTTTGTTATTTGCTTCAACTGGAATTAGAATAGGCGCTGTTCCAGATTTACGATTAGAACTTTTAACCAGAATGGAAAAGTATAGGTTATATCAAATCACAGTTCATCAAGGACATCCAGAAGAATATATCACTTTTTGTACTCCTGAATGTAGAAGCGCTATAGACAATTATCTAAATTATAGAGAGGCAAAATCCTTACATCAAAATCACCCTTGTTCAGAGAGCAATTCGACGTTAACGACCCAGAGCAAATAAGAAAGAAAGCAAAAACAATAGTAGAAGATACAATCACAAAAATGCTGGGTAAAAAATTACATTTGGCAGGAATTATACAAATAGAACAACTCAAAGAAGGCGAAGACCCAACAAAGAAGAGAAAAGCAGTAATGCGTTCTCACGGATTTCGTAAGTTTGCCAATACGATGATGATAAATTGTCGTATTGATTCTTCCATTCGTAACAAATTATTGGGCCATTCAATTGCGTTAGATAAGTCGTATTGTCGGCCGCAGGTAAATGATCTATTACAAGAATATTTGAAATGTGTTGATGCTCTAACTATAAACGAAGAATTCCGGTTAAGACGTGGGAATGAAAGACTTGAAGCAGTTAACAAATCAGAAATAGCGCAATTAAAGCAGCAAGCAGAAGAATACAAAAATGTAAAGTTGTAAGTAGATAGATTGACTAAGATGACTACAAGCATGTTTGATAAAATGCAAGAAATGCTAAAACAAAGACATAGTATCGGAGACCCAAAAGCAAAGCAACAGCACGAACAAGAAATATTTGATTTGTTTCATAAGTTTGAAGCGGGTAATGAGCAGTTAAGCAATCTAAGTCTCAAGAAACATGAAATGAAGGATAGATTGTTAAATGATCTAATTGAAGAACAGCAACAATCATAAAATAAAAATAAGCAAGGATTAACTAGTCTTTTTGCTATTTGTATATACAAAAAATTAATCACAAAACCTTTGCTATAAAAATATGCAATCAGTATCCTCGTTTTTTTAACTCACTATTTAACCAATCAGCGGTCATACGATGTGCCACTTCACCATCATAATCTCCTTTTTCAATGCATTCCTTTAATCTATTGACCGTCTGATTGAATTGCTCATAAAGAAGTTCTTTCACATGAGTTTTTTCGTGCTTGAAGTCTTCCTGCATTTTATTTTGTTCTTTTGTAAATTCGTCTTTTATTTCTGCATGTCTACGCCTAAGTTCATCATCTAGATCTCTGTGAGATGTTCTGGCGATGTCTTGGAGTATTTTATCTCTTTCTTCCGCACTCATGTGTGACATATGCGAATCAGTTATTTATTCCATGTATACTATATGACTTTATGACAGAGGCAACATCTTACAACGACATATTTTATGCATTCAGGCCAGCATTGAAGTTCTATCACTTTGAAGAGGGATATGATTAAGGTTTTCACCATTGTTCAATCAAATTTACTATGTGGCCAAGCAGAAAAATGATAGATCAAGCCATAAATACAGCAATACTTCAGCTTCCATATATTGTAAAGATTTTTTCAATCCTTCAAATAGAGCAATATTAAAAATTGAAAAAGAAAGTGATTTTGCTTTAGGTATAGCTTTGGGGTACATACAAGCTGAGATCTTTATTAAATTCAAGAATCTACATGGCGGCAGGTACCTCCTAACGATGAAATAAAAGAAATCGCCATTATTATTTTTGAACGGCTGCCACATATACATGAAGCAATATTTAGAGCCGGTTAATCAGAATAACATAATAATATAATTCGGTCGATATCTATGCTGAAAACTATCAGATAACCTATTTTTATTCGATTGGTCTTTTTATAAATATCGAATGTCTTCCGAAGCAGAGCAAAACCGTAGAAGTGTCAACAAAGAGATCGATAAGATCTTTAACAACTCAGACTACAAGCGGTTCAAATGGGCATTTCTAAAATACATATGTGAGGTCAATAGACCTGTTACTGATTATGAATTATTTCTAACAAGTAACCTTGCTGGATACATGGGTGATGAGAACTCGATGAAGGAGTACGTACTAGAAAACAAAGAAAACGTCTACAATATTGCTATAAACAGGGTTATGCAATGCTTGATAGATAGAAACTTTGTTACCAGCAGAATTGAAAAGATTGGAGAATCAGAAATGATTTCATATCTGGCAACACCTTATTTGCAAGAGAAATGTAATGTATTCAAAAAATACATGATGGGTGATATCGACAGAGACTTGAATCTACCGGTGGATATAGTGACGGATGTCCAGATATCTAGAAAAGAAGAAGGTATCAGCTATCAATAGCCTTTTCTTTTGGAAAGTGGAATATTCCACTTTTAAATGAAATTACTAGTTGACATCATCATGATCTGGGCTATGTGTTGCTGTCATACCTCTACGTATCGTCGTCGGAATCGGAGTCAGACGTATCTTCTATTCCAAGATAGTCCACAAAATCTTCAATGTTTTTGGTTTGAAAATAGACCGATCCTGGGCCTGTGATTTCAGTAACAAGCCCTTCTCCTCCAAGGATTGTTGTTTTCAGCCCACCAAATTTCATTACTCTGTAGTTTGAATTTTCACTTAATGCTACGAGATGATGATTATCCAATATCATTTTTTCATTATCTCCCAAATCCTTTTGAATTATACCTCCATATGCATTGACAAATAAATCACCCTCACCATTAGCCTTCAACATAAACAATCCACTTCCAAAAATTCCCTTTTTAAAACCCTGCCATTCTGTATCAAGCATTACTCCTGTACTAGATGCAATATAAGCTCCAGACTGCACAATAAGCCCATAACTAGCATTAATTGACATTCTCACAACGTCTCCAATTGGAGGCCCTGTCAAGCCAATAAAGCAATTATCTTGATGGGCAACGTAGTTATTAACAAAAAACGATTGACGACCTAATGCAGCAACCTTAAATTTCTTAAAGAATCCGCCGCCAGAGCGTGTTGTAGTTTTGACTTCGATATTGCCTTTTATGTAAACCATTGCTCCTGCTTCTGCAGTAAGTTGTTCTTCATTACTGAGTTGAATTTCAAGCATTGCCATTGGCTCCTTTAAAATCTTATACTGCATATATAATAATGATAAATCGTATGAATAATATGGATTTCGTTCGCAATTTTTGCAAAAGGACATGATTTAGATATAGAACTAGGATTTTAAATCATGTGGCCTAATCCACTCAGTTATTCATTTTCAATAAAAGTCTTCACGAAATGTCGGATCATATTCTTTACAGTTATCAATACCATCTTTAGTTAGTTTAACTATTTCTCCATCAACTTCTATTTCCTTATTTTTTAATACACTCAACCTCTCTAGCATCCTCTTGAAATACATGATATCGGTGAATCCTGCGTAATGCTCGTTTCTGAATTCTTCGATATTATAATCCGTTGGTTCTTCATTTCCTGCTTTAATTCTGTATCTACGACATAGAACTAACATTATGCCAGACTCAAATTGTCTAACTTCTTCATCAGATGGTTCATTAACAGAACTCATGACAACAAAAAAGCCAGCCTGTGCCTCGCTTATATTGATATGTTAACTTCATTCTTTGACTGTTAATTTAAAAATGAGATTGACTGGCTAGTTAAAATCCCCTGTCTTTTAATTCCTTATTTAACCAATTTGCAGTTACATAGTGGGTACATGCATCAGAATAATTCCTATTTTTAAGACATCTCTTTAATTGTCTAATTTCTTGATTGAACCGATGGAATAACTGTTGTATGAATTTAGTTTTTTCTTTGTCAATATAATTCTCTAATCTATTTTTTTCACGAGTGATACAATCATCTATTTCTCTTATAGAGCCTTTGACAAGGTCTTCGAGCATTTTATCCCTCGCTTCAGCACTCATACACTACGTATGTGAATCCGTTATTTATTTGCAGTATTGAATGTCATTTTATAGTAGTGTTAATAGGAAATATTTTTTGTTTAGTTATTTAGGGTATTGATTGGTTGAATTTACGGATAGGTAAACAGGCCAAAAAAATAAGGTATCTTCACAGGTATTTTTCACTCTCCACAAATAAGTTGTTCTTAATTATTATCAATCTTCTTTAACCAATTGTTGCCAAGAAGAGGAATTATGAGATCTTCTATTACAACCAGTTGTATTACTATTCTTATTTGCTGCGTTAGTCTAGTTCATCCTCTACTATTGTAGAATTTGCAGTGCCATCTGACTCTTCTTACGTTAATCAGAGGATATTTAAACTGTAGTTGTAGGCCGTTTTGCTTTACCAAAATATGCTCTTACATGTCGTCTATACAAATAATACAATATCACTATGTTAATTGCTAAACCTATTAGGAAGGTTATAGAACCCACAATTCCTGAAATGACATTCTTAGTATTATCAAGAGAAGCAGCTGTAATAACAGATGTGGAAAGTATTTGTATAGCGATTCCAATAATAGTCAATATTATAGTTAGTCCATGCCCATCCTTTTCCTTTAAAGAGCCCGTACGACATGATAAGATATCCAATACCTATTACCAGCAATACTATTCCTACTGCGGCAGAAATTGTGCCAAAGAATTGAGCTACAGCTTGCGAAGAAGTGCTTGTAGAATTAGCTGAAAATAAAGCTCCCAGCGCAACTAGAGCAATTCCAGATACTAATAACAGTATGCCATTTATTATAGTAAGTTTGCTATTATAGTTATTCCTGTAGGCCTATGCTGCTTATTTTGCATTATATTAGATAATATATGATTCAAAACATGTGTATATATGCTGTATGATACATAATTCTAAAATTCATTTTTACCTACATTTGTTTATACACAAGCAAAACATCCGACTCCAGAAGAGTTAACCGAAATCAGCAATGTAGATACGAGATGCAATATTTAACGTTGGTTGATTGTTGGTGCTTATTTTTTAATTCCAAAGATTAGAGATTGTAAAAATGGAATTGTCCACTTTTAAATGAAATGACTATTTGATATGGTAAGCTGCAACATAATTGTGCAAATGATCATTCAATGAACCCATGAAGAGTTCATCTTAAACTAAAGATAATTCAACGGTCATATTTCAAGAGAAAGTCAGAGATATAATCAATTAACTTCTGATTAAACAAGACAGATTATAATATCATCATTTTGTCTATGATTTAGATCATTCGTCATAAAACCTGCAGGGGAAAAACAGAGACAGATATGTCGTCATATCCCCAAAAAGGATATGAAAAAACCCCTGCAGGTAAACCTATTTTGTGGTCGTATCGTATAGATCGTATATTAAATCTCTCGTCTCATGAAATTATAATTTTTGATTCATTCTTTTTCAGTTACTGCTAAAATTTTTTCCCTTTTCTTTTAAGATGAAGATAAGAATGAAGATAGAAAATAGGATAAAAATCAGAATGTCTGTATCAATCTTCTTCCTCTGCTAAAGACTCAATTTCCTCTTCATCATTGACCACTATTTCTTCATCATCGACCAGATCATCTTCTTCTATGTCATCCTCTTCTTCTTCATACTTCTTTTTCGAATCAGAATCAGATTCCAACTTTGACAATGTTTTTACTTACCACTTAATACTTCGTGTTTTATCCTTAATTTCCTTTTGTTCTCTTATTATAATTCAATACTATGCTGCCATCTTACTCTCAATAGCATTTATTCACAAAAAAGGTAGACTCCTTTAACTGAATGAATGATTCATTTTCCTGCTAGTGCGTTATTATTTGTGTTTACAAACCCATGCTGATATCCTGAACAATAATCTTGATTACTTACCTGTGGATCAACGCTGCTATCGCAGTCAACCTCGTCTGGACTCATAGTATTAGAAGCAGGAGAACTACTTTGTACTAATTTGGCATCTGATACTCCCTTTGCATAACCTTGTTCGTATAATGATGATTGATTTGGTGGTGTTGTTGTTGACCTTGATGTTGATGATGTGTATGATGGAGATATAGTAGTACCTGGAGACGATGAAGTCTCTGTTCCTATTGTTGCAGTAGTATTTGCTGCTTCTTCTGTTGTTGTATTTGTAGGCGTCTTTGGAATTCCACATATTCTTGATTCAGTTGTGTTAATATGCGTATCACTAGGGTCACATATTGTTGCTCTTTGTTCTGGTGTTAAAGTCACGTTTCCTTGCCCTTGAGCAATACCAAAGTTTCCGAATCCTGCCAACATTACTACAGTTGCAGTAGTGGATACTGTGAACATAATCATGCTATTAAGGCGTTCTTCAACTACCATCATGATTATATGGTCATGCATATTATTATTATATAATCCTGTTATACTTAATCACTCAATTAGTTAACTAATTTCTTGGTTAAGATAAACTACAAATGGTTGGTATTCTTTGCCCATAAATCTGAGCATAAACTCTATACCAAGTGTTTTTGCTTTCTTTATCTAGACATGTTTATTGTTAGAAGAATTGATGTTGTTATTTTCGTTAACGAAAGGTTCCATTCTTAATAACGCAACAAGAGATTGACCTGTGTATAACAGATGGATACAGATACATTAAATACAAAACACCGATGAAAATAAAGTAAAACACTTTATTCTATTGGATGGATTATGGAACTGAGGATTGATAGCTATGCCAGCATTAGAAGAAGTGAAAACAAGAAGCGCTACAGCTAGCTTTTGTTGTTAATTTTTGCTAAAATTTTAACCACTAAGTACATTTAGATAAAGGTGTTTATAGCAACATGTGAGTGAATGTCTAAAAACCTTATGATTGAAGATAAATCAAATAACAATAATAAAAAGAATACTAATATGAGAAGAAAACCAGGCAGAAGAACAAAACATGAATACAATGTTAAGCTAAAGTATTTGAGGAATCTATACTTCCACCAGTCAATAAACCGTCATTCTTTTCATAGATAAGTAAGTATTAATTAATCGACTAATTATTGCTTGCTTGGTTTAAACCATAAGGGGTTCATTACCATATTATTCTTGTGATTATTAGGTAATCAAAACGGATGAACACTTTAAGTAAGTATCATAACCGAGTGGCAATATTTCGAAAGTCATATTAGCATTGAGTTCATATGGCTTTTGCAGAGACATAATCTGAGTTACTACACTCAGGTAATGTTTCTGCTCATTTTGTATACCAACAAAACAAAACAAAATAAACAACCTTTGTGGGTTATTGCGCTCCAACCCATAAGGGATTCTAGATTACACATAGCAGAGCAAAAGGAGACTGCTGTAAAACCATTTTTCACTTCAAATACTCTGTGCTACCTTTGCAGTCAAAGAATCAATGGCAATTGGTTTTTGAACTATGTCTACAACCAATTCATTATCCTCCAACTCTGTGGCTATGTCATGATCTACCTGATATGCAGTTATCATAATTATCTTTACATCATTTAGTTCCTTTATCTTGTGAGCCACATAGTCACCAGTATTGTCTCCTAGCTTATAATCTAAAAGTATCAGATCAATCTTTCTTCCTGAATTTTTTGCATCTAAGTATATTTTTATACACTCTTCTCCTGACTTCGCAGTCAATACATCATAACTTTCTTGCAGGGCGATTGTAAACATGACTAATAGATCTCTTTCATCATCACAAATCAGAACCGTTCTTCTTCTTTCTGCTAGTTCACTAGTTCTTGTATTCTCATTGTCTTTATAAGACGAGAAATTACGTTTACGCTTTCTTTGTGCTTGTTCTTGTTCATGCAGTTCCGCAAATGATTGGTTTTTTTGCTGTGTGCTAGGTACATGCCACTTATTAGACCGTCTTCTGTTCCTTTCCTGTCCACACTTTTCCAGCTCATAGATAGAAATTGATCTCGTTTCAATATTAGAATACCATATCCAGTATAAAAGGAGTCATTCAAACAACTTTTGATTTTTGAGAAGACTATGTGCTTACTATATCTGTATTTGACCTTAAATACATAAATAATAACATTGACTTGACACGCTATGGTAATAGATGCAACAATGAGAGGTGTTCTAGAGCAGTATATTGACTCTATTGTAATTGCAATCCCTAACATTGTAAAGGTCTTTTTTGATCCCTCAAATAAAGCGCTGCAAATACAAGATGAGAAAGATTTTGCATTTGGTGTAGCTTTAGGAAATATACAAAACGCATTTTTGACAACCTTCGTTTCTATACAAGCAAGGTATCCAGATCCAGAAGAAATAGCAGAAATCAACTATATGATTTCCAAACGAGCACCAGAGATACGTAATTCAATATCGAGTGCCAAATTGACTTGACTTTCACTCATGCTAATCCAATAATGCCAAAACTAAAGCTGATACCACTGCTGACATTGACATTAAAGAGATAGTTGACTTTGCAGAGAGGGTTAGGTATATGCTGGATGTTAAAATAAACCAGCTTAGAATTGCTATGCAAAAGTCAGATAATCTTCCTAATAGCGATATATTTATGATAAGAGTGGCTTCAAGGAAAAGTACAGGATCTAATTCTGGATAATGAAACACTGTCTATTAAATCAAGAAGAAGATGAACTACTAGGAACTATTCTGTATATACTTCCATTAAGAGTAAGAATATACAAATATCCATCTTCTGATCCTATCTGCATATCTGTAATTACACCAAATCCTTGTCCTAATACTGCTCCTCCTTCTTTGAGATCTTGTATATTATTTGCTATCTTGTCTGAAAGTGAACCATCTAATACCAGCCCTGTTCTATCTTCATTTAGTTTAAAATTGTATAAATTACCAAAATCTACATCTCCCATAAATATAGTATTTTCATACTGCCTTCCTAATTTATCGGAATTTAGAAATTTAAGAGCAGTTGGAGCAATCGTTAGGAGTGTTGCAAGTTCTGGCGCTCTATATACTCCTTTTCCATCAAAGGTCGCCAATTCTTTGGGAGGATTGTTGCTATCAGCTCCAATGGCAGGTCCCGGTTTAGATCCTGCTTCCCATATTCCTGCTACTTGCGACCAGCCGCTATTGAATCCGGGTTTGACTAGATTAATCTCATCTCCAAAAGTGTTACCATTCTCTGTATCCCATAAATCACCAGTCAAAGGATCAAAGTCCATTCCAAAAGTGTTAC
>JBKOWU010000347.1:0-5768 GCA_046724555.1 Thermoproteota archaeon
CACGCAATAGCTATTCTATCAGAAAGCTTATCAGAAGAAAAAGCTATGGCTGATTGGATTAAAACGAATACGCCTGATATGGTTGCACAACTTTGGCCTGAGATTGAGGCTTCTATTGATATGGAAGAAGGAGAATAATAATAATAATAACCTGTACTACATAAGTTATTGTATTACGAACCTCTCCAAAACTCAAAGCCCCAAATTTCTAAAATAGGAAAAAGGGATAATCAACCATTTAAAAATTGTGTAATTGATATAACAATTAAGTGATTGATTTCCATGACAGTTTAGAGAGATCTATAGTAATGTAATAGTCCTCGCCAAGGAAGTGCTACTCCTCTGATTCTCCATATTTTTCTCTGTATCTTTTTAATTTTTCTTCAAGCTGTACGATCTTTTCTTCATACGCTTTTTGTCGAAGTCGAATATTTTGATTCGGTGTGCTACTCTTCACTCTGCATACAGAACATACCATATCCCAAGACTGTGTGCCAGGTTTCCAAGTATCAAAATCTATATCCATGAAATATCCTGATCTGTATTCTGAATTACATTCTGGACATTTAACCAAAAGATTTCCATCATGTCCATATCTGGGTTGTCGCATGTATGGAATATTAGGTCTATCATAGAACCATTCTTGTTCTAAATTATCCAACTCTATTTTTTGTGATTTTGCATGAGCTGCAATTCCTGACCTGCCATGATTGCTTACAACAAGATGTTCATAGAATCGATAGTTATTTGTGAATGTTTGTCCGCAATCAGTACACCATTTCCCACCATCCATGAGGTACGTATTTATATGCCGTGGCACTTCTCGCCCATCTTGTGCTGTATATCTCTCATGTCCAGTTTCGGATAGGTGATCACCCATTCCTGCCATCGAATCAATTTTTTTATTGCATGTATTACATGTAATCATTTCTTATCATCTATGGCATTTTGAATGATCTTCATCTACATGTTAACTGTAGTCTGATAATTATTATTTGAAAAAGTATTATTCCTCTTTATCATAAGTAGATGATTGACCATATTAGGACAGGATTCGCTGTTATCGGTTAACGTAGCTGTTCTAAATGATATTTCATCCATTTATATCACCTGAGATGGATATTCATCTTCTCAATTCTTAACTTTACCCTAATTTTTAGCATACAGTTAGCTATACTAGCTCACTGTTTTAATTTTTACTAAAGAAATAAATTTGCTAGATTTTTAGTAAGGAATACATTAAGAAATACGAATCTACAACTAACAAAGTGTTTTGAGAAACCAGAGTGAGTTTATTACTTTCCAATCCTTCTCTCTAATAGATTTATGTATTTTTTCTGCGCCACAATTATCTTAAAGAATACGGTCGTATACTGTTCTGTCCATTGATCAGTCTCTCTTCTGTGAAGTAATTCTTCAACGACAGTTTCGTCCTTTGAAGCTTCTTGCATTATTTGGAATGCTGACGGCACTAGTTGTAGGACTTGTTTAACGCAAGAGTCTACCTCGTGTCTTGCGTTATCTAGCTCCTCGTCTGAAACGTTTTTGCTCATGTGTCGGTTCCTTAACATGTTTATTATATATCTTCACAGCAAGATGTTATTCTATGCTCACCAAGACAAGATTTAACGCATCTTGCGTTTCTATTTGTATTTGATAAAATAAATGACCTTTCGCCTTAGAACTTAGACAGTGTGTTTGACTATAGTATATGAAATGATGATGTTTTTAACAAGAAAATATACTAAAGCAGAGAGATAACATCCAGTTGTATTGGGGATAAACCAACTATTGCATACTGCTATAGAGCTTGTATAACCTGTCAACTAATTAACTAGTCACGCATGGGAGACTAAATGAAAATGTAGCGCCTTTTCCAGATACATTATTCTCAGCCCATATTTTGCCACCATGTGTTTCTGCAATATTTTTGGAAATATATAATCCCAGTCCAGTACCTCCTGCATGTGAACTTGTGGTAAATTTTGTAAATAACCTCGGTTAATATTAAACATATTACCTCGGTGTGATAATCTAGTTGTTGATTGGCAGGCTAAATGAAAATATTGCTCCTTTACCATTAGCATCATTGTATGCCCAAATCCTTCCTCCGTGAGCTTCTATAATGTTTTTTGATACGAATAAACCTAATCCAATGCCTCCTGCGTCGGACGTGATAGCAAACTTTGAGAATAGTCTCGGGAATACGTCTGGATCTATTCCTATACCTGTATCCTTTACACTAACAATGACTTCTCCTTTGTTATTATTATTATCATTATTATTATTATTGTTACACTTGCCATTATCAGACTCGATAATTTCATCCGTTCTTTTTAGACTAATATTGACATCACCTTCTTTGGCAAACCGGATAGCATTAGATAGAATATTAGAAATTACTTGTATTATTCTTCCTTTGTCTGCTTCAACAATAATATCTTCATCAGGTCTTTCTTCCAAGTTATCGCTAAAAAAATGCACCTTTGCTTTTTTACCATTATAACGACTACTTTGGTTGATTAAATCTTGTACCACTAACAATACTGCTTTGCGTAAGCAGAATTGCTCCTTGTTTAGTTTTAGTGTCTGACTTTCTGTCTTTGCCAAGTGCAATATATCTTCTGTCAGTCTCCTAAGTCTTTCTGCATTCCTTAGAATTGGGATTACATATTCTTTGCTTCCGATATGTTCCATATCTAACATCTCAGCATATCCCAAAATAGACTGTGCTGGTGTTCTAATCTCATGAGCTGCAATATTAACAAAGTCTCTTTGGCTCTTGTACTGACACTCTAGTTGCTCATTTGCTATTTCTAATTTGCTATGTGATTGTCTTATTTGTTCATATAACTCCGTTTCATTCCATAGTGTTTCGAACATTGCGGCATAAGACAAAACTGTTGATCTACTATTTGAATAGGTGGATAAACCTATTATTTTATTGAATGAAATTATTTCTTTTTCTCTTTGCTGTTGTTGTTTTTTTGATTCTGATTTTGCCTTTGATTTTGTTTTTGAGGCTGAATTGCCAAGTATTTTTTCTTCGTCCTCTCCATTAAGTTCCGCTCCTTGTTCTACTTCTTCTTTTATCTCTATAACCAATGATTTTACTCTATCAACAATCAAAGTTTTATTCCGTATATCAGAATTATAATTAAAACATCTTACATTAAGACCATTTATTTTCTGTAACCTCTGAAAATCCTCTCCACCGTATCCATCAACTTTTGGCATTAAAATTCTAGCACTAACTGTATTTTTTGCCAGCACATCCTCCAATGCTTGAATAGTTCCTAATCTCTGTTGGTTACAGAACGCTTTTGTGGAGGAAAATATAAATTCTATTGTAGATACAGCTGACGATATTAACTTTAGCTCTAATTCCAGGACTTTCTTTGGATTGTCCCTGATAATTTCAATTGTTTCTGATGAGTCTCTAAGGTATGAAATAAGTAGTACTCAACTTACCCACCGTTGTCACGATATACATTTAACCTTACTCCTCTTTAAAGGAGAAGATATTTGATAGTTAAGTATTATGATGAGAAAATATCTGAAGCGTTGTTAATAATGTTTAACTAGATACCTATTAACGTATTTGACTATTCTAGTCTCTTCTTTCGCATGGATGTATTGCTGGTTTGTAATAGACTTAATGAATATTACTGCTGGTTACTTATCCCCCTCACTACCATAACTGTAAATCTTTAACTTTATACATGTGCATTAACAATAACTATCCAAAAAATAAAGGGCCGATTTGGCTAGTATCATGAGGCAGGTATTACATGGTATCGGGTATCTATGCCTGAGCCAAATCTTTGTACCTTAAGCTTTGTAGTTGCTTCCATGAGGAAGGAGTCTATTTCTTCAGAGGTTCTTTTTCCTACTTCCAAGTGTTTTTCTTGATTAGTTCCTTCTTCTACGATCGTGTACCTAAATCTCACAGTCTTCTTTCCGTTAAACTCAGCTTCTACTTGTTCGATTTTCTCTGGGAAGATTTGAAGTATTTTCTTCTCACCAGGTTGCAGCTTTATGAATTTGTTGTCTCTTTGTCTTACTTCTGCATTCCTCTGAAGATTTTCTCTTGCTTTGGTACTTAATTCAGTTTGTGTTTGATTTCCCATATTTTATGTCACTTTGTTGTTTGCAGATTAGTTAACTAGCTCAGAGACTTATCTGCTGACTAGATATCCAGCCATGCCACTAGGAGGCTCTGCTTTATGGCCATCTTTATTACTGTGTAAAATCAATTCTTGTTCTAATGCTGCAACGTCATATCCAGCAATTTGCAGAATGTCCGTGACTGCTTTCCATAACATAATTTTGTATTTTTTGATGCTGAGATCTCTAGGATCTATAGAATATCCTTCTTTACTGTCGGATTCAAAATATTCTATAATATCCCCTTTTCTTGCACTTATAACTAGTCCTATTTTGCGTTTTCGATCATTTTCATTTTCGTATTCTTCTGGGTTTTTTGATCGTGTCAGTAATTCTGGATTAACAATACCGGATTCTAAATTGGCGACTTCCTGTTTCAAAGTAGGCATAGGATCAGTATTGTGAACTATAATATCACAGACTATTTGTTTGAATACATTGTTAATCCACTTAGGCCTATCGTTTTTGTCTCCCTCCATTCCTACTATATCTGGTTCTGATCCTTCTATTCCAGTCCAACCAACATAATGCTTCTTTTTGTCAGAAATTAATGCTGTTTTATATGTTCTAGAATGTTCTACCTCAATTCTTAACTGTTAGCGCATTCCTCTTTGAACTTCGAAAGGTTCTGTTCATTTAGACATGGACCTGTATTATCATGTTATAATGCTTTTCAACGGAAGTCATTATTATTATCACATAAATCGTTGTTACAGTATCATTATTTCTGGAAAGATCATGTTTTGGTAACAATGTGATCACTTAAGCCATCAACCTCGTGATTATTGTGTTTTAACAACAATCAAATGAATTATGGTTGCAAACAAGTAACTTTGATATTTAAAATATCAATAATAACTCCCAAGATTCTTGTCTTTTTCTTACATTCAACAATGAAAATATTTTATTTTCCTTTTTTTCTTATTTCGTTTCTTTGTTCTAAGAATATATTTTGTAAAACAGTAACATAATTCGAAATCAACTCGCTACACTGCATTCCGTCACGATGCTTTTCAAGATCATTGCCAAAAGCCATTGTTAACGACTTCGGCAATTTTAAGTATTCATTCATATATATCAAAAGAGAATAGTACATTAACTTCATAATTTCATTGTTATCATTTTCTCTGGGATTCATATCAGACATTATGTTCGATACAATAAGTGAGAACTGTGTAGATAACGTAGCCTTTTCACTGCCATTGGGAATATTTTCGAACACGATAGCTTTCATATAAAGTAGATCTTCAATAGCAGACGCCATTTTTTCAATATCTTGTTTCTGTTCTGACGACATGTCAATAGTTAATCATAATTATATTAGGCTATTTATAATATGTTTATAGGAGTTGATAAGTTCAGGATCGACTATTCCCTGCACCACAAAGGGTTTGCCTGTTGAAAGTTTAATATCCATTGCAACAGCGCTATAGGGGATATCAAACTGATTAACTTTTTCTGGCGCAGTAACTTCAAAATATTTTGTACATGTTCCGGCTGTACATAAAAAGCCCATGATTCTGCCAATTTGTCTACTACCTGAGCCTCCGGCTCGTCCACCAGCAGAACCTAAAGACTCCTCAACCATCAAGATGAAGATC
>JBKOWU010000355.1:0-7665 GCA_046724555.1 Thermoproteota archaeon
CTAATTTTACTGAAATAAATTTACCATTTTCTATTCTCAGGACTGAGGCATCACTACAGCCAGGTTTTACTACCGTGCGTAGACCGACTTCATGATCATACTGGCTATAGATCCATTTTTTGCTTGATATCGTAGGATTGGACATCAGCTGAATTAGAATTTCATTAATATCAGGAATGTCTTTTGGCAGATCCAAGCTGTAAACGTTGTAATTGTCGTTATCGCTGTGAATGTTATTGCTAATACTTTTATCTTTACGGCTACTACTGCTCTTGTTATTCTTTTCTTTCTTATTCTTCTTGCGCAATCTATCAAGATACTGTGGTCGTTTCGTGGGTCTGTCTAAAAGTGGGGCGTGAGCAAAGACATTTGATGGCAATGACGCAACAACATCTCCTCTAAATCTGATTTCGACTATGGAGCCTTCCTTCACCGTTCCGATTACAGCGTGTCTTATTTCATATTTG
This sequence comes from Thermoproteota archaeon, assembly GCA_046724555.1. Taxonomy (GTDB): domain Archaea; phylum Thermoproteota; class Nitrososphaeria; order Nitrososphaerales; family Nitrososphaeraceae; genus JAFAQB01. The sequence goes on from JBKOWU010000355.1 coordinate 468, forward strand.
TCAAATATAGATAGCAATTTTTTTAGCTTTGATTTATCGGTTATGTAGAGCATCCGCTCCTGTGATTCAGACATCATTATTTCTGCTGCGGACATGTCTTGATGTTTGGTATACACGTTGTCTAGTTCTACCTCAAATCGTCTCCCTAGACTATCAGCGGTTTCTGACAAACAGCAAGCCAGACCACCTCCTCCCAGATCCTTCATGGCCTTTATACAGCCATGCTCAACAGCTTCCATTGTTGCCTCTAACAACAACTTCTCCAAGAAGGGATCAGGAATTTGTACAGCTGATCTGTTATCTTCGTCCTCTAAAATGGCAGATGCAAACGACGCACCATGGATTCCGTCCCTCCCCGTTGAACCTCCAGCAAGTATAATCAAGTCGTCGATGTCCCCGTTGTTAGCAATTATGTGCTCTTTTTTTGCAATCCCTATTGATGCAACATCGACAAGACAATAATCTTCAAAAGAAGAGTCAAATTCTACTTCGCCTCCAACCGTGGGAACACCAATACAGTTACCATAGTCTCCTATTCCGCTAACAACATTCTTCAAGAGCCATTTTGATTTTGAGCTTGTCGGTAGGCTCGGATCCGTAATCGGCCCAAATCTCAGGGCATCAAGAATAGCTATAGGTCGAGTCCCAATTGAAATTATATCCCTGATTACTCCTCCAACTCCTGTTGCTGCTCCACCATATGGCTCAATTGCTGACGGATGATTATGACTCTCTATATGAACAGAAATAACATATCCGTCGCCGACATCCACCGCCGCAGCATCTTGTCCAGCGCCAATTATGACCCTGGGTCCTCTCGTAGGAAGAAGTCGTAAATACTTTTTGGAGGACTTGTATGAACAATGCTCTGACCATTCAACTCCAATTATATCTGTTTCATCTGAATTTGGTCGACGCTTTAACTTGCGAGTAAGGTAGGCTATTTCTTGGTTAGTAAGTATGCTCATGATCTTTTCTTTTGATTTATTATTATGTTTTGTTTATCGTGTCATACAAGATCCTACTGATATTGCCATTGCTACTACTACTACTACTACTACTACTATTGCTCTTATCTTTGTTGTAATAGCTGTTTTTACCTGTAAGATGAGAAACAAGAGATTCGAATATCTTAACGGCTTTATTTGAGCCCGTTTTAGGACAAAGAATGCTTTCACTTGCTCGCTCGGGATGTGGCATCAATCCCATTACATTTCCTTCCGGGTTGCATATCGCAGCGATAAGGTCGATAGAGCCATTCGGATCATCATCACTATATCTTAGTACAACTTGATTATTCTTCTTTAGTTCTTTTAATGTCTTCTTGTCAGCTACGTATCTTCCTTGCCCATGAGCTACCGGGATACTAAATATCTCCTTTTCATAATAATGATTTGTAAATGGTGTTTTGTTGTTATCCACTCTCAAGTTAGTCCACCTACAGACGAAATTAAGCGAGTCATTCATGAGAAGAGCGCCAGGAAGCATACCCGATTCCACAAGAATCTGAAATCCATTACAAATGCCTAAAATAGGGACGCCGTCCTTCGCCATTTGTTTAATTTTATCCATAATAGGGCTGTGAGCGGCGATAATGCCGGCACGAAGACGATCGCCATATGAGAAACCTCCTGGAATTACAACTGCATCATATTTCGTGATCTTGTCATTTGTATGCCATATCAAATCGGCGCGTATTCTAAGATTATTGGTTAGGACGGTGTAAACATCTCTATCGCAATTGCTGCCAGGAAAAACTACAATACCAATTTTGTGTTTATTTTCCAGACGTTCCGAAATTGCTTGCATTCTTACCTAACTCTTGAACGTATAAACTTAATGTCTGCTCTATATTATATGTGTTGAAATTATGGCATGACATGTAACATAGTTTGAACAATTGAATACGCAGCGCTCCTAATCGCTATATCGGTCAAGAATCGTTAACATTAACATGCAACACCTTATTTCTCTCTCATTTCTTGATGTATGATATCAACTAAAGGATTACAAGGTTTTTATTCTTTATAAAAAGACTAGTGATGATGGCTGATGTAGTTCGTGACATTATGACTAAAGACATCGTAACAATTGATGAAGGCGAAACAGCGCTAGAAGCAGCCAGAATAATGTCACAGAGAGGAATAAGTTCCCTAATAGTCGTGAAGGATGGCGTGCCCAAGGGCATTATAACTGAACGCGACTTTGTCAAGAAGGTCTGTGCTAAGCAATTAGAAGCATCTGAAATAAAAATAGGTACCCTAATGTCAAGAATACGAACAGTCGCGGATCCGGATACCCCTATACAGGTAGCCGTGCAGAGAATGGCCAATCAAGGCATTAGGCGGCTGCCAATAATCCAGGAGGGAAAAGTAGTTGGTATAGTTACAGTCACTGACTTGGCCAGATATCTGCGAACAATATTGCTGTTAGAAGGCGCTTTGAGTCCAAATAAGACAAGAGGTTTTTGGTCTGCGAATATCAATGTTGATGCTGATGATGACAATCACGAAAACAACAAGGACAAAGAACGTGACGATGAAGGTGGCAATGACAACGGGAGCTACAATGATAACACGAACGCTGTTACTACTGCCACTGCCTCGAATACAAGTGCCTCTCCCAATTCTATTTCTTAACTCCCAAAGTTGCCGGCTTTTTTGTTCTTGTTAAATTTGACGTTGTTGCTGTTGGTGTTGAAGCCGATGCTGATTTGGATTTCAGTTTTGTATAGGAATTTCGTTCCACGGTTCTTGCTCTCTGTAGCACGTCTCGCTCAAGGTTTCTCTTGAAGCTCTCAATTTTGGTAGCGATTTTTTTGTTTCCTAAGCCAAGTATTTCGGATGCAAGGATTGCTGCGTTCTTAGCTCCGTTGATGGCTACAGTAGCTACTGGTACACCGGCAGGCATTTGTACTATGGACATAAGAGAATCTAGGCCGTCAAGACTGGCCGTTTTAATTGGAACTCCAATTACAGGTAATGGCGTAATTGAAGCGATCATTCCTGGAAGATGCGCCGCGCCGCCAGCACCGGCAATTATGACCTTGATTCCTCTTGTTTTTGCTTTCCTGCCATAACGCACCATTTTATTAGTCGTCCTGTGCGCTGAAACTATTCTGATTTCATGTGAAATTCTAAACGAATCCAAAAAAGCCGCGGCCTCGCTCATGACTGAAAGATCTGAATCACTACCCATAATTATGCCAACGAGGCACCTTTTTGCTTCTCCTTTTGTCTTTCCCTTTGCTTTGAGCTTTGTTTTAGCAGTTATTATTTAAATTCTCACCACACTACTGGACGACTATGACTAACAATCTAGTATGATTTTGACTGCGTTTCTTGCTCTCTCTGCATTTGATATGGCATCTTCCAGCGTATGGGATGTAATAGTTATATGTCCCAACTTTCGTCGAGGCTTTGAAATTTTCTTACCATAAACATGCAATTTCAGACCTGGTATCGAGAATAACTCTTTTAATCCAAGAATTTTGTATGGGCCGGAGCCATTTTCAGGACCAAGCAAGTTTAGCATAACAGCTGGACTCAGCAGTCTTGGTTTGGATAGGGGCAAGTCAAGCACAGCTCTGATGTGCTGCTCGAATTGAGATATTGAACAGGCTTCGATAGAGTAGTGGCCAGAATTATGTGGTCTGGGAGCTATTTCGTTTATTACTACATCTTCGTCTGGAAGGACAAACATTTCTATTCCAAAAATACCAGCACCTTTTAACGCAGCTAGAGTTTTTTGGGCGACTTTTTGTGCTTTGGCTAGAACTTTGTCTGAGATCCTAGCAGGGGCAATGGTCATATCTAAGATATTGTTGAAGTGTATGTTTTCGGCCACTGGAAAAGATTCGATCTGTCCACTTGGATTCCTTGCTGTCATTACGGATATTTCTTTTACAAACGGTATGAATTTTTCTAGCATACATTCTTTACCTTGAAAGGTCAGAAATCCCTGCTTTATATTCTCCCTAGAATTAATCAAAAAATTGCCTCTACCATCATAAGAATTCTCAGATGCCTTGAGCATAGCAGGAAACCCATATTCTTCGCATAGCTGCTCAAGCTGCAGTTGAGACTCGACTAGATCGAATTTAGCTACAGAAATATTGTTATCCTTTAAGAAAGATTTTTGCCTATATTTGTTTTGAATTAATCTTAGCGTTTCAGGTGACGGATATACAGGATAATTTTCTGATTCTAGATCTTTGAGCGCAGTAGAATTTGCAAGCTCGATCTCGTATGTGACTATGTCAGACATTGCTGACAACTTTCGTATGGCATCTTCATCTTTAAAATCAGCAACAATGAGTTCGTCTGAAACAAAAGATGCAGGACAATCATGGCTGGGATCGAGTATGATAACCTTTAATGACATCCGCTTTGCCTCTTGAGCGATCATCTTGCCAAGCTGTCCTCCTCCGATTATTCCTAAGGCGATTGGATTTTGCATCGATATTGCCATTTCTGTGTCACCTAGCAGTATTCTTTTGGTTCCATCCATTCTTTGCTCTCTTCGTTCTTGTCCAGATTTGATACGACGTACTATATTCAATCACCTTCCCGACTCATTTTAAGCTGAGCATGTAATTAAAAGTGTTATTCCCTGTAGAAGCGCCAAAACCAAGGAAGGATAAGTTTTGTCGATATTATTTATTGTGCTTCTTTCTTAAGCAGTAGTACGACTCTTTTGATGCGAGTGACTAACTAACTGGTCAATTAATCAATTATCCGCTTCGTCAGCTCTTATGCTATTACACACACAGCAGCTATTAAAATTAGTCAACAGTACTTTAAAAAGAGCGAGTGACTTTTTACGAGTTATGACTTTGAGAGGCAAGGTTGCAATCGTGACCGGGGCTGGTGGAGGAGTCGGGACGGCTATAACAAAGAGACTGGCTGCCAGCGGAAGCAAGGTCGTTTTGGTAGGAAGGCATCGAGAGAAACTAACCAAGATAATTTCTGAGATAGGTGATAAAAAGAATCACTTGGCGGTCACTGCAGATATCACAAAAGAGGCACAGGTACTAAACGTCATAGAGCAAACCATATCAGCATTTGACAGAATAGACATTCTCGTAAATAACGCAGGAGTTCTAAATGACCCTACGCCTTTCCATATGATGACTGACGATCAATGGTCCTCGTTAATTAACACGAATGTAGTTGGAACGCTGAGACCGACGAAGGCCATTTTGCCCATTATGATGGAAAGACAACAAGGTAGCATAATAAATATCTCTTCGATACTTGGTCTCCGTGCAATTCCCAATGTTCCGTTCTCGGTTTATGGCTTGACTAAGGCTGCGGTTATAATGTTCACAAAGAGTGTTGCTGTGGAATACGGTCAATACAGTATTCGATGTAATTGTATAGTTCCTTCTACAATACACGGACCAGTTATCGATCCATATTTTCAAGACGAGAACGCCAAAAAGGTGCTCGAATCGTCTTTCCCTTTACGCAGAATTGGTGAACCAGAAGACATTTCTGGCGCAGTTTACTACCTGTGCTCTGATGACGCGAAGTGGGTGTCAGGGTCGATTCTTACTGTCGATGGCGGTATATCTGCAAGACAGTGATACACATTATATAGTAATTAAAGCAAGCCCATCTTCATAAAGAGGACCTGTAGATCTAGATCTATATCTTACCTGTGAGCAAATGAAAAAAAATTAATTAAAAAGCTGGATGAATTAAGCACCAAATAATTTAATCAATTATTACATACAGTTCAAAGAGACTGATTGATTTTTAACAGAACGACAGCTAGCCGCGCCTGTATAAATTTATGCATGTGCTTCTTTAAGAAGCATAGATGTGTTCGTTGAAACTAGCGGTACTACTTTTTTCATAATTATTTCGTGGAAATTAGATGTCCGCTTGTCCAGCGAAATTAACAACACATAGGAAAGCCTGTTTGTGTTATCAGTGATTGGGATAGTCGCTCTAATTAGCTTTGCGTAGTGGGAACAGGCATATACTATTTTACCCAGAAGATACTCCCATCTCAATCTAGTAAACTGACGTGTCGCGGCTGTAATGGCATATTGGGCCCTTTCCTCTGAGCTTAGTAATGGTTTTAATCCCTGCCTAAAGCTACTAGCCAAGAGCCTACCATCCTCGTCTGCTATCCCAGCAAATCTAAGCGAAGGGTCTAGCGATATAACATCATTACAAAGATCCTCAAATAGTTTATAGTTCAATACATAGATCGATGTACTCAGAGGTATTTTTTACTTTTGTATTGAGCGTTTGACTGACATAAAAACACGCTGGTAAACGGGTTAAAGGAAGATTGACTGTCTTAAGTTGTAGTAGTACTAGTTGTCAAAATACAGACAGACGCACCGACAGACTGACAAACTGCTAACTAACTCCTACAGCTATGCGATATCGGTTACAAGACAAAATCCGGAGTAAGTACATGCAGAGATCATTCGAAAAACACCAATTACATCACTATGAACTCTATCAGTTTTCTTGTTTTTCTTCTTTTGCTCTTTGGTTCTTTTATAAAGACTCTATAGAATCGTCGTCAATGATAATGATAATATAGGTAAGGGTTCTTTATTTGCTCTACTAATCTGATTAGTAGTATTATTTATGAAGATCCAAGAAGGCTCATACGTTTTATTATTTCATACTCAGAGCAAGAAATGGCTTACCAAGGTTGCTTTAGATAAGAAATTCCATACACACTTGGGCATTATAGATATTGCTTCAGTTATTGGAATGGATTATGGATCTTCAATATTGACAACAGAAGAAAAAAGGATCTATCTTGTCGAGCCTACTATTTACGATTTTGTTATGAAATCAAAGAGAAGTACACAAATTGTCTACCCCAAAGATTTGGGTTTGATTGCAGCTCGAACAGGCCTAAAGAATGGATCAAGAGTCTTAGAAGTAGGTACAGGAAGCGGAGCTCTTACAACATTCATGGCAAGCATCGTAAAGCCAAACGGACATATTTACACATTTGATATAAATGAGGGTTTTTTGGCGACTGCCAGACAAAACTTGGAGAAAGCTGGAATGATGGAGTATGTCACAATGCATCACAGAGATGTCCATAGCGGCATTTCTTTGAGTGACATCGATGTTGCGATCGTTGACTTGGGTGATCCATGGAGCGTGCTAAAGGAAGTTCATCAAGCACTAAAGGGAAGTGGATCTTTTGTCGCTATATG